>NZ_PZJK01000012.1:0-148253 GCF_003206675.1 Salinicola sp. RZ23 | reverse complement strand
GCGTCGGGAAAGCACTGCGACAAACAGATCGTGAAACAGAGCATTCCGCTCCTACCACACAAAAGCCCATGGCCTTGGCCATGGGCTTTTTCGTTGTGCTGGCTGGTTGATCGAGCGTTGGCTCAGGCTTCGTCCAGCTTTTGCTTGAGCAGGCCGTTGACCTGCTGCGGGTTGGCGGTGCCGCGGGAGGCTTTCATCACCTGGCCGACGAAGTAGCCGATCATCTTGCCGCGCTTCTCCGGGTCGGCGTCGCGGTACTGGGCGACCTGCACCGGGCTGTCCGCGATGACCTGGTCGATCATCGCTTCGATGGCGCCAGTGTCGGTGACCTGCTTGAGCCCGCGTGCCTCGATGATCTCGTCGGCGCTCTGGCCTTCGTTGTTCCACAGGGCCGCGAAGACCTGCTTGGCCGCCTTGCCGTTGATGGTGTCATCGAGCACGCGGCTGACCAGGCCTCCCAGCTGCTCCGGGGTGACCGGGCTGTTGCTGATGTCGATGTTCTCGCGGTTGAGATGCCCGGAGAGTTCGCCTTGCACCCAGTTGGCCGCCTGCTTGGCATCGCCGCACACCGCGAGCACCGCTTCGAAGTATTCGGCCATCGGGCGGGTCGAGGAGAGCACGCTGGCGTCGTAGGCCGAGAGCCCCAGGGCGTTCTCGAAACGGTGGCGCTTTTCGGTAGGCAGCTCCGGCAGGGTCGTGCGCTGGTGATCGATATAGGCGGCATCGAGCATCACCGGCAGCAGGTCGGGGCAGGGGAAGTAGCGGTAGTCGTTGGCTTCCTCCTTGGTGCGCATGCTGCGGGTCTCGTCCTGGTCCGGATCGTAGAGTCGCGTCTCCTGAACCACCTTGCCGCCATCTTCGATCAGCTCGATCTGGCGCTCGACCTCGAACTCGATCGCCCGCTCGACGAAACGGAAGGAGTTGACGTTCTTGATCTCGGCGCGGGTGCCGAAGGCTTCCTGGCCCTTGGGGCGCACCGAGACGTTGACGTCGCAGCGCATCGAGCCCTCGGCCATGTTGCCGTCGGAGATGCCCAGGTAGGTGACGATGGCGTGGATCGCGCGTATGTAGGCGACCGCTTCCTTGGCCGAGCGCATGTCGGGTTCGGAGACGATCTCCAGCAGCGGCGTGCCGGCCCGGTTGAGATCGATGCCGCTCATGCCATGGAAGTCTTCGTGCAGCGACTTGCCGGCGTCCTCTTCCAGGTGGGCGTGGTGGATGCGGATTCGCTTGCGCACGTCGTCATCCAGCACGATCTCGACTTCCCCCTTGCCAACGATGGGCTGGGCCATCTGGCTGGTCTGATAGCCCTTGGGCAGATCGGGGTAGAAGTAGTTCTTGCGCTCGAACAGCGAGGTGTCGGGAATGTGCGCGTCGATGGCGAGGCCGAACTGCACCGCCATTGCCACCGCGCCCTCGTTGAGCACCGGCAGTACGCCGGGCAGCCCTAGGTCGATGGCGCAAGCCTGGGTGTTGGGCTCGGCACCGAAGGCGGTGGAGGCGCCGGAAAAGATCTTGGATTGGGTCGCCAGCTGTACGTGCACTTCCAACCCGATGACGGTTTCCCACTGCATTAGATCGTCTCCTGGTCGAGGCTCGGGTGGCGGCGATGCCAATCGGTCGCCTGCTGGAATTGATGCGCCACGTTGAGCAGCTGCGCTTCGGCGAAGTGCTGGCCCAGAATCTGCAGGCCGATCGGCCGCTGCCCCTGGCCGGAGAAACCGGCGGGCACGCTGATGCCCGGGATGCCCGCCAGGTTGATGGCGATGGTGTAGATGTCCTGCAGATACATCGAGACCGGGTCTTTCTTGGCGCCGAGATCGAACGCCGGGGTCGGCGCGGCCGGGCCCATCAGCACGTCGACCTCGTCGAAGGCGTCGAGGAAGTCCTGGCGGATCAGCCGGCGGACCTGCTGCGCCTTGCGATAGTAGGCATCGAAGAAGCCTTCGGAGAGGGTGTGGGTGCCGATCAGAATACGGCGCTTGACCTCGTCGCCGAAGCCTTCGGCGCGGGAGCGCTTGTAGAGATCCTCGAGATCTGCCGGGGCGTTGCAGCGGTGGCCGAAGCGCACGCCGTCGTAGCGCGAGAGGTTCGAAGAGGCTTCCGCCGGGGCGATGACGTAGTAGGCCGGGATCGCCAAGTGGGTGTGCGGCAGGCTTACCTCGCACACCTTGGCGCCGAGCGACTCGTAGACGCCGATCGCCTCGCGCACCGCGCGCTCGACTTCCGGGTCGAGGCCATCGCCGAAATACTCCTTGGGCAGGCCGATCTTGAGCCCGGCCAGCGGCGTGTCGAGCTCGGCCAGGTAGTCCGGGACCACCCGGGCGACGCTGGTGGAGTCGCGCAGGTCATGGCCGGCGATGGCGCCGAGCAGATGCGCGCAGTCTTCTGCGCTGCGCGCCATCGGCCCGCCCTGATCGAGACTCGAGGCGTAGGCGATCATGCCGTAACGCGAGACGCGGCCATAGGTCGGCTTGAGCCCGGTCACGCCGCAGAAGGCGGCCGGCTGACGGATCGAACCGCCGGTGTCGGTACCCAGTGCCGCCGGGGTGAAGCCGGCGGCGACTGCAGCGGCGCTGCCGCCGGAGGAGCCACCGGGCACCGCGTGCTTGTCCCACGGGTTCTTGACCGCGCCGTAGAAGCTGTTTTCGTTGGAGGAGCCCATGGCGAACTCGTCCATGTTGGTCTTGCCCAGACTGACCATGCCGGCCGCCTCGAGCTTCTCGACCACGGTGGCGTCATAGGGCGAGACGAAGTTGTCGAGCATCTTCGAGCCGCAGCTGGTGCGCACGCCGCGGGTACAGAAGATGTCCTTCAACGCCAGCGGCAGCCCGGCCAGCGGGCGCTCGTCGCCGCGGGCACGCGCCTGGTCGGCGGCATCGGCCGCAGCCAGCGCCTGGTCGCGGGTCACGGTGATGAAAGTGTTGAGTTCGCCATCCAGGCGCTCGATGCGGTCGAGCAGGCTGGTCGTGAGCTCGCGGCTGGAAAAATCGCCGGCCTTGAGGCCCTTGGCGAGTTCCGTGAGCGTCATCTCGTGCATGGAGAGAGTTCCTGTCTAGAAGCGGGTCTGGCTATGGAACCGTGGGCGCCGCGCGGCGCCGGCCCGGAAAAAGATCTCGCGTGCGAGCGTGTTACTCGACCACCCGGGGCACCAGATAGAGGCCCTCGGCGGTAGCCGGTGCGCAGGCCTGGAAGCGTTCGCGCTGGTTCTCCTCGGTGACCTCGTCGGCGCGCAGGCGCTGGGTGGTGTCGAGCGGGTGCGACAGCGGCTCGATGCCCTGGGTATCGACAGCCTGGAGACGGTCGACCATCTCCAGAATGCGCGACAGATCGTCGACGTAGCCGGACGCCTCGGCATCGCTGTTGATGCCCAGTCGAGCCAGGTGCGCGGCTCTCAATACGTCCGCATGTTCGATTGCCATGAGTGTCGTTCCTCGTCTCGAAATGGGGTGGAAAACGGGGTCCAAAAAACGCGCCGTGAAGATAGGCCGATAAATGGCGCAAACCTTAGCATATTCGGCCCCGAACTGGCAGGCGCGTGCTTGCTGCTTCCCCCCCACGATGATACCGTTTGCGTCCGCACAGGGTTCCGGTCTGGACTAGGTAAAAGTTTCCATGTTTAAACGTTTACGGGGGCTGTTCTCGAGCGATCTGTCGATCGACCTGGGAACTGCCAACACGCTGATTTATGTCCGCGGTCGCGGTATCGTCCTGGACGAACCCTCCGTCGTGGCGATTCGCCAATCCGGTAACATGCGTAGCGTCGCCGCCGTCGGTCTCGACGCCAAGCGGATGCTGGGGCGCACGCCCGGTAACATCACTGCCATCCGTCCCATGAAGGATGGTGTCATCGCTGATTTCACCGTTACCGAGCAGATGCTGCAGCACTTCATTCGCAAAGTGCATCAGAGCACCTTCCTCACGCCCAGTCCGCGCGTTCTGGTCTGCGTTCCCTGCATGTCGACGCAGGTCGAGCGCCGCGCGATCAAGGAGTCGGCCGAGGGCGCCGGCGCCCGCGATGTCTATCTGATCGAAGAGCCGATGGCTGCGGCCATCGGCGCCGGTCTGCCGGTCGAGGAGGCGCAGGGCTCGATGGTCGTGGATATCGGTGGCGGTACCACCGAGATCGCGATCATCTCGCTCAATGGCGTGGTCTACTCCGAGTCCGTACGTATCGGCGGCGACCGCTTCGACGAGGCGATCACCTCCTATGTGCGCCGGCACTACGGCAGCCTGATCGGCGAAGCCACTGCGGAGCGGATCAAGGAGGAGGTGGGATGTGCCTACCCGGGTGGCGAGCTGCGCGAGATCGACGTGCGCGGGCGCAACCTGGCCGAGGGCATCCCGCGCAGCTTCACGCTCAACTCCCACGAGATTCTGGACGCGCTGCAGGAGCCGCTGGCAGCGATCGTCGCCGCGGTCAAGAGCGCCCTCGAGCAGTCGCCGCCGGAGCTGGCCTCGGATATCGCCGAGCGTGGCCTGGTGCTCACCGGTGGTGGGGCGCTGCTGCGCGACATCGACAAGTTGATCGCCGAGGAGACCGGCCTGCCGGTGATCATCGCCGAAGATCCGCTCACCTGCGTGGCGCGCGGCGGCGGCAAGGCGCTGGAGATGATCGACCAGCACACCTTCGAACTGCTCTCCAGCGATTGAGGCCATCCGCGACCGGCGCCGCGCCTGCGGCCCGGTCACCGGTAGGCGGGGGTGAGGCCTATCAAACCGCTGTTCTCCTACGGCCCGGTGCCGACGTACCGCATGCTGCTGTGTGCGGTACTCGCATTCGGGCTGATGTTTGCCGAACACCGCTTCAGTGCGGTGGAGTCGGCACGTTCCCATATGACCTCCATCGTGGCGCCGATCCAGTGGCTGGTGAGCCTGCCCAGTGAGGGCGTGCGCTGGGGCGCCATGGCGTTCTCCGACAAGCAGAGCCTGATCGACGAGAACGGCCGCCTGCGCGAGCAGCTGCTGACGCTCTCCAACCGGGTCCAGCGCATGGCCAGCCTGACCGCCGAGAACGTGCACCTGCGCGAACTCCTTCATGCGCCCAACCCCGATGATGTGCCCTACATCACCGCGGAGCTGCTGTCGCTGGACTCCGACCCCTTCACCCAGCAGATGGTGATCAACCGCGGGCGGCGTGACGGTGTCTATATCGGCCAGCCGGTGATGGATGCCTCGGGGCTGATCGGTCAGGTGGTCTCGGTCTCCGCCTACACCAGCCGGGTGCTGATGGTGGCCGACGCCAACCATGCGGTGCCGGTGGAGATCAACCGCAACGGTCTGCGTTTCATCGCCCAGGGCACCGGCCAACTGGATACGCTCGATATCCCCAGCGTGCCGGCCACCGCCGACATCCGCGAGGGCGACCTGTTGGTCACCTCCGGGCTGGGCGGGCGCTTCCCCCAGGGCTATCCGGTGGCGCGGGTGACCGAGGTCAAGCGTGAGTCTAGTCAGGCGTTCATGGAAGTCACCGCCGAGCCGATCGCGCAGCCCGAGCGCTCGCGCTACTTCCTGCTGCTGTTTCCGCCTTCGCCGCCGGATGCGAGCGGGCTGGGCGACCCGGAGAGCATGGCGCGTCAGATCGTGTGGCCGGGGGACCCGGCGCATCCCGATGCCCATCGGGTCAGTGAAGCGGCGCTGAAAGCGGCGCTGCGTCTGCAAGCGGAGGGGGCACCGTGAGTATGGGGCTCTTCGGTTATCTATTCGTCTGGTTCACCCTGCTGCTGGCGCTCTGCCTGCAGGTGATGCCGTTGCCCGACGCCTGGCTGGTGTGGCGCCCGGACTGGCTCGGCGTGCTGCTCGCCTACTGGTGCGTGGCGACACCCCAGCGGGTAGGGGTCATCCATGGCTTTGTGCTCGGCCTGCTGCTGGATCTGATCGAGGGTGCGCCCCTGGGGCAGAACGCGCTGACGCTGTCGCTGCTGGCCTATCTCTTCCTGCTGCTCTACCAGCGCTTCCGGGTCTATTCGATCTGGCAGCAGGCGGTACTGGTGTTCGTACTGCTGGGCATCGGGCAACTGGTGGAGCAGTGGTTGCGCACCATTTTCGGTCCCGTCTCGGTGAGTCTGGAGTTCCTGATCCCGGCGCTGATCGGCGCACTGCTGTGGCCTTGGCTGTTCACCATGATGCAGGCCGTCAGACGCCGCCTGGGCATCGGCTGAGCTGGCTCGATCGGCCCGCGTCGGGTGCCGCTTTCTATCCGCTTTCGGTTTCAGGAGTTCGCAGCCATGTCTGGCGCACCCGTTTCCTCCTCTTCTGGGTCTGCCGCGGCTTCGTCTGCCGCTTCCTCGCCGCAGTTGCGGCTGGCATCGGCCTCGCCGCGCCGGCGCGAGCTGCTCGCGAGCATCGGCGTCGAGGTCGAGGTCTCGCCGGCGGATATCGACGAGTCGCGCGTTAGCGACGAGACACCCGAGATCTTCGTCAGCCGCCTGGCGCGGGAGAAGGCGCTGGCGGGGCACAGCGGTAGTGCGCTGCCGACGCTGGGCGCGGATACCGTGGTGGTATGCGACGATGAGGTGTTCGGCAAGCCGCGTGATCTGGCGCATGCCTGCTCCATGTGGCGCGCGCTCTCCGGGCGCGAGCATCGGGTGCTCTCGGCGGTGGCGCTGATCGGCCACCGCGGGCTGCTCGAGTGCCGGGTGGTGACCCGGGTATGGCTGCGGACCTTGAGCGAGGCGGAGATGGCTGCCTACTGGGCCACCGGCGAGCCAGCCGACAAGGCCGGCGGCTACGCGGTGCAGGGGCGTGCTGCGATCTTCGTCGAGCGGCTCGAAGGCAGCTACTCCGCGGTGGTCGGGCTGCCGCTCTACGAGACTGCGGAACTCCTGCAGGCGCAGGGCATCCAGATCTTGTAGGCGCACCTGGTTATCGTGAAGCGCCACTTGCGCAGGGCGCTGAGCGGCCCTGCCTTGTGGGAGAGTGCCGGGGCTGTGTCATAATCCTGACAGCGAGACAGCCATCGCCACCAGCAGCACCGGCAACTGACGAGGGATTCCACCCGCGCCCGACAACCCGTGACAAGGATGCCCGCATGAGCGGTGAGGTTTTGATCAATCTGACGCCGATGGAGACCCGCGTGGCGGTGGTCGAGAACGGCGTGCTGCAGGAAGCCTTCATCGAGCGCAGTCGGCGGCGGGGCATCGTCGGCAATATCTACAAGGGCAAGGTGGTGCGGGTGCTGCCGGGCATGCAGGCAGCCTTCGTCGATATCGGACTGGAGCGTGCTGCCTTCATTCATGTCAATGAGGTGGTGGCGCCCGATTCGCCGCAGGCCGAGCCCGCCTCGATCAGTCATCTCCTGCATGCCGGACAGTCGCTGGTGGTCCAGGTCACCAAGGATCCGATCGGCTCCAAGGGCGCCCGCCTGACCACCCATCTCTCGATTCCCTCACGCTATCTGGTCTATATGCCGGACTCGCCGCATGTCGGCGTCTCCCAGCGCATCGAGGACGACGCCGAGCGCGAGCGGCTCAAGACGCTGGTCGCGAGCGGCCAGGCCGAGCTGGCGGACGAGCAGCAGGGCGGCTTCATCATCCGCACCGCGGCGGAGGGGGTGGGGCGCGAGGAGCTGCTCGCCGATATCGTGTTCCTGCAGCGGCTGTGGTTGAGGGTGGCCGAACGGCGGATCAGCGCGCCCACCCCGAGCCCGATCTATGACGACCTGCCGCTGTTCGTGCGCACGCTGCGCGACGTGATGCGCGACCAGATCGAGAAGATCCGCATCGACTCGCGCGAGAACTACTTCAAACTCAAGGAGTTCGCTCGCGAGTTCATGCCCACGGTGGAGTCGTGCATCGAGTATTACCCGGGCGAGCGCCCGATCTTCGATCTCTACAGCGTCGAGGACGAGATCCAGAAGGCGCTGGGGCGCAAGGTGCAGCTCAAGTCCGGTGGCTATCTGGTGATCGACCAGACCGAGGCGATGACCACCATCGACGTCAACACCGGCGGCTACGTCGGTCATCGCAATCTCGAAGAGACGATCTTCAAGACCAATCTCGAGGCCGCCACGGCGATCGCCCGGCAGCTGCGGCTGCGCAATCTCGGCGGCATCATCATCATCGATTTCATCGACATGGAAGAGCTCGAGCATCAGCGCCAGGTGTTACGTGTGCTGGAGAAGGCGCTCGAGCGCGACCATGCCAAGAACAAGCTGACCGGTGTCACCGAGCTCGGCCTGGTGCAGCTGACCCGCAAGCGCACCCGCGAAAGTCTGGAACAGACGCTGTGCGAGCCTTGTCCTACCTGTCATGGGCGCGGCACGCTGAAGACACCGGAAACCATATGCTACGAAATCTTTCGCGAGATCCTGCGCGAGGAGCGGGCCTATTCGCCCGAGACCTATATGGTGCTGGCTTCGCAGTCCGTGGTCGACCGCCTGCTCGACGAGGAGTCGGCGGCGGTGGCGGATCTCGAATCCTTCATCGGCAAGACGATCCGGTTCCAGGTCGAGGCGCACTACTCCCAGGAACAGTACGACATCGTGTTGATGTAACCCGATGAGCCCGCTGCGCATCACCCTCCGCTGGCTGCTCACGCTGGTCGCCGTGCTCGCCCTGGTGCTGGCGCTGGTGGTCAGCGGGGTGCGCCTGCTGGCCTGGCAGAGCGAGCGTCTGGCGCCGCCGCTGATGGCGTGGCTCGACGCCAGCCTGGAGACCCAGGGCAACCTCGGGGGGCTGTCGCTCTCGCTGTCCCGCTTCGACCCGAGCCTGAGCCTCGACGATCTCGACCTGAAGAGCCAGGGCGGCCAGCCGCTGCTGGAGGTCGCGCATGCCCATGCGCGGCTCGATAGCGGCGCCAGTTGGGACCAGCGCGCGCCGGTCTTTACGCCGGCGACGCTCGAGGGCCTGACGCTACACCTCTACCGCAGCGCCAAAGGCGGTTGGGGGTGGCCCGATGGTGCCGGCAGTCGCTGGTTCGGCGCGCGTGACGATGACGCCGCCAGCGCGCCCCCCGACCTCGACCGCTGGCTCGTCTGGCTGACCCATCAGCAGGCGGTGCTCGAGAATGTGACCCTGGTGTTGCATGCCAATGGCGAGACCCGCCCCCTGACCCTGTCGCGGCTGGACCTGGCCAGCCGCGACGGCCAGGCGTCGCTGGTCGCACGCCTGGCCGGCGCTGCGGGGCAGGCGGCGGACGAGGCTAGCCCGGCGGATGCCGAGTCGGCGGGGCGGTTGCAGCTCAGCGTCGATAGCGGCGTGGCGGGCGCAAGCGGCGCAGGCACGGGGCCGGTCGCGCGCTTCGACGGCAGGTTCGATCTGGGCGTGCTGACACCGCTGTTGGCGCTGTTGACTCAGCCTTATCCGCGCTCGCTGGCGGCACTCGATGGCGAACTCTCGGCCAGCGGCGAGTGGCGCGATGGAGGCCTGCGCCAGGCCCGCCTGGCCCTCGACGTGCCCACGCTGCAGGTCGTCGACAGCGGCGATGGCAAGACTCACACCTTGAACGATATCGGCGTCGAGGGCGGGCTGACCCGGGATGCCGACGGACAGTGGCAGGCCTGGGCCGATGACCTGCGTCTGGCCCAAAAATCCGGAACTCAAGTGTCGGGAACTCAAGTATCCGCAACTCGAGTACCGGGAACTCAAGGCGCTGGCGCCGCCGCGGATATCGCGCCGCTGCCGAGCTGGCCACAGCGTCTGCAGGCGCGCTCGACGCCCCAAGGCTGGTGGCTGCGGAGTACACCCTTCGCCCTCGGCGGCATGGTCGCGTCGCTACGCCAGCTGCCGCTGCCCGAGGCACTGCTCAAGCCGCTGCGGAAACTCGACCCGCAAGGCCGCGTGGCCGGCCTGGAAGTGGGGCGCGATGCCGGCGAGTGGTACGCCCAGGCGGCGCTGGAGGGTGTCTCGGTGTCGGCCTGGGACGACGCCCCGGGCGGAGGGCCCTTCGACGCCTGGGCGACTTTCCGCGGGCGTGGCGGGCGGGTGGCTTTTGCCGGCGGTCCGCAGACCCGCTTCCTGCTGCCTTCGGTCTATGCCGAACCGCTCGTACTCTCCGCTGCCAGCGGGATTATCGACTGGCATCTGACCCACGATGGTGCCGTGCTCAGCGGCGAGCATCTGCGCGCCGGATGGCGCGGGGCGAGCGCCAGCGGACGCTTCGGGCTGACGCTTTACGATGCCAAGGACAAGCCCGGGGCCTTCATGCTCGATCTCGCCTTCGCCGATGCCGATGCGCGGCGTACACGGCTGCTGCCGTGGCTGCCGACGCGGGCGCTCGACGATCCCGAGCTGATGCAGTGGCTGGGCGGCGATATCGGCGGGGTGGTCAAGCACGGCCGGCTGGGGCTATCGCTCACCCTGAGCGACAAGGAGGCGCCCGAGGCGCAGATGTTCTCCAACCCCGACGATCGTTTCACCCTGGCGCTGGATATCGCCGATGGGCGGCTACAGTACGCCCCCGACTGGCCGGCGCTGGAGCAGGTCTACGGCCACCTGCAGATGCACAACATGAACCTGCAGGCGCAGATCGACCATGCCAGCAGCCATGGCCTGACCACCCGCGATGCCGTGGTCACGCTGGCCGACCAGCAGCTGGCGATCAGCGGCGACGTCAGCGGCAGCAGTGCGGGCCTGCTCGGCTTCCTGTCCCAGGCGCCGCTCGACGATCTGAGCCGTACCTTCGGTCTGTGGCGCAGCCAGGGCAAGGTCGATGCGGCACTGCACATCGCGCTGCCGATGACCCCGCAGAGCGATGCCGAGACTGACCTGAGCGTCGACGTCCAGGGACATGCCAACGTCGAGTCGCTGACCTTTCCGGAACTGCAGTTGACCCTCGGCGGGATCAACGGGCCGCTGCACTATCGTCACCAGAAGGGCCAGGACTATCTCCAGGGCCAGCTCGGCGCTCGGGCCTTCGACGGTCCGCTGCTGGCGACCTTCGATATCGGCGGCGCCCAGGGGCAGGGCATCACCTTCGAGGGGCGCGCCCTGGCCCGTGGGCTGCTGGGCTGGGCCGGTCTCTCGCGGGTCGGTGGTCTGGCCAGCGGCTTCTTCCCCTACCGCGCTCAGGTCTCTTTCGATGACCAGAACAATGCCAGCCTCGCCGTGCGCAGCGATCTCGAGGGGCTTGCCATTCAGCTGCCCGCGCCGTTCGGCAAGGCGGCCGGGCACCGCGAGCCGCTGGCCATCGATGCCGATATCGCCGCTGGCTCGGGTTCGGTCACCCTGGCTGACTGGGGCCGCGCGCGCTGGCGCACCCTGGGTGAGCAGGTGCAGGGGCAGGTGTGGCTCGAGGGCTGGCCCGGAGCGCAGGCGGCATGGCCCAGCGAGCCCGGCTGGTACGTGCTGTGGCGGCCCAACCGGCTCGATACCCGGCGCTGGGCCAGCGCGCTGACGGCGCTGCAGGCGGCCCCTGGTGATGCCCAGCCGAGCCGTGAGGTGCCCACCGCGATCACCGACGACCTGGACAAGCCCGAGTCGGTGCCGGTCAACGATGGTGGTGGGTTGAAGCGGGTGGCGCTGGCGACCCCATGTATTCTGGTCGAGGGCCGCTGCCTCGGCGGCATGCAGGCCGACGCTTCGCCACTCTCCGGCGGTGGCTGGCAGCTGTCGCTGGATGGCGAGATTGCCGCTGGCCGCGCGCGCTGGCAGCCGCAGGCGGAGGTGCCCATCGACGTGTCGCTGGCGCGCCTCAATCTCGATGCACTGACACCCAAGCCGGCGGCGGGCGATAAAGGTGGGAGTATGGGGCAGACGCTGATGACGCAGATCGAGACCGCGCCGCGGCCGATCGCTCTGCCCGACGGGCTGGCTCGGGTGCCGGCAGGTCAGGTGAAGGTTGCGCACTTCGAGCGTCAAGGCAAGCAGTTCGGGCCGCTGGAGGCGCGCTGGCGCGCTGATGACCGCGGCCTGACCCTCGACCCGCTGAAGCTGACGCTGGGCGATATCGGGTTCTCCGGCAACCTGCGCTGGGAGGCCTCGGGGAGTGCTAGCCTCACCCGCGCCAACCTGCAGGCCAAGGGGAAAAATCTGGGCAGCGCCTTCGCGGCGCTGGACCAGCAGGTGCCGATCACCAGCGAACGTGCCCAGGGGCGGCTGCAGCTGGCCTGGCCCGGTGCCCCATGGCAGTTCGCCCTGCCGCTGGCGAGTGGCCGGCTGGCGGTGGATCTGGGCAACGGCCGTCTGCGCCAGGTCCACTCCTCCTCGGCCAAGCTGGTGGGGCTTTTCAATCTCGACAATATCCTGCGCCGGCTCAAGCTCGATTTCTCCGACGTCACCAGCAGTGGCACCGCCTTCAATACGCTCAAGGGCAGCGCCACGCTCTACAACGGCGTGATTCAGAGTGACGGGCCGCTGGTGGTCGACGGCACCTCGACGCGCTTCACGCTATCGGGTAGCGTCGATCTCAACCGCCAGACGCTGGATCAGCGCCTGGGTATCACGGTGCCGGTGAGCCAGAACCTGCCGCTGGTGGCGATCATGGCCGGGGCACCGCAGGTCGGCCTGGGGCTGTTCGTGTTCCATCAGCTGTTCGGCCGCTGGATCGACAACGTGACCCAGGTCCACTATCGCATTCAGGGGCCCTGGTCCGCGCCGGATATCAGCGTGGAAAGCGCCCAATAATCCGGCAGCCGGCGCGTACCGGGCGCCCCTCGCAAGAGGGCGTCACGGCACGTGACACGGCTGCCACAATCGGGAAAACGCCCAATGACAGACATGAGCGAAAGCGCCTTGAAGCAGGCTTCGAGCCTGCTGCTGGCCCCGGGTGGCCTCGACCAGACGTCGCTGAACGTCGGTCTGGGGCAGGCCATGGGCGTCGGTATCGACTATGCGGATCTCTTCTTCCAGCGCACCTGGCACGAGATGTGGGTGCTCGAGGATGGCGAGGTCAAGGATGCCAGCTACAGCATCGATGGCGGGGTCGGCGTGCGCGCGCTCTCCGGTGAGAAGACCGGGTTCGCCTATTCGAGCCAGATCACCGCTGACGCGCTCGCCGAGACCGGGCGCACCGCCTCGGGTATCGCGCGCAGCGGCAGCCGCCAGGCGCCGCGGGCGATCCACGCGGTGGCGGCCAGCGCGCGCTATGCCGGGATCGACCCGCTCAGCGGTCTCTCCGCCGACGAGAAGATCGCCATGCTCAAGGAGGCCGACCGCGTGGCGCGGGCCGCCGACCCTGCCGTCTCCCAGGTCAGCGCCTCGCTGACCGGCGTGCACGAGGTGGTCCTGGTGTGCGCCAGCGACGGCACCCTGGCGGCGGATATCCGCCCCCTGGTGCGGCTCAACGTCAATGTGATCGTGGCCCGCGACGGGCGCCGCGAACGTGGCAGCGCCGGCGGTGGCGGTCGCTACGCGATGAGCCGACTGCGCGACGCCGGGGTGGCCACCATCTACGCCCGCGAGGCGGTGCGCCAGGCGCTGGTGAATCTCGACGCGGTGGCGGCGCCGGCGGGCCAGATGCCGGTGGTGCTGGGCAGCGGCTGGCCCGGCATCCTGCTCCACGAGGCGGTGGGGCACGGGCTCGAGGGTGACTTCAATCGCAAGGGCAGTTCGGCCTTCGCCGGCCGCCTGGGCGAGCAGGTCGCCTCGCGCGGCGTCACCGTGGTCGACGACGCGACCCTGGCCGACTGCCGCGGTTCGCTGAGCATCGATGACGAGGGGACGCCGGGGCAGTACACCCCGCTGATCGAGGATGGCATCCTCACCGGTTACATGCAGGACAAGCTCAACGCACGCCTGATGGGCATGCAGCCGACCGGCAATGCGCGGCGCGAATCCTACGCCCATGTGACCATGCCGCGGATGACCAACACCTGCATGCTGGCGGGAAACGACGACCCCGAAGAGATCGTCAAGAGCGTCAAGCGCGGGCTCTATGCGGTCAGTTTCGGCGGTGGCCAGGTCGATATCACCTCGGGTCGCTTCGTGTTCTCGGCGTCCGAGGCCTATCTGATCGAGGATGGTCGCATCACCGCACCGGTCAAGGGTGCGACCCTGATTGGCAACGGCCCCGAAGCGATGTCCCAGGTCTCCATGATCGGCAACGATATGGCCCTGGACACAGGGATCGGGGTGTGTGGCAAGGAGGGGCAGGGCGTACCCGTCGGGGTGGGCCAGCCGACGTTGAAACTCGACGAGCTGACCGTCGGTGGCACGGCGTCGTGAACACCGGGCCGCGGTCGCCGGGCGGCCGCGGCGGGCGACTCACAGCCCGACGGTGTCGCGTATCAGCTGGAACAGCTTGCGCGCGCTGGCCGGCGGCTTGCCGCGCTGGCGTTCGGCGCGGGCGTTGCGGATCAGCTGGCGCAGCGCCTGGCGGTCGACGCTGGGATGCGCCTCGATGAACGGTTCCAGCGCGGTGTCGTCGTCGATCAGGCGGTCGCGCCACTGCTCCAGCCGGTGGAAGGCGGCGTTGCGCTGGACCTGCTCCTGGTCGATCGCCTCGAAGGCGGCGCGGATCGCCTCGCGGTCCTCCTTGCGCATCACCTTGCCGACGTACTGCATGTGGCGCCGGCGCCCTTCGTGGGAGCGGATACGGCCGGTCTCCTCCACCGCGGCGATCATCTCGTCGGAGAGCGGCAGCCGCGCGCGCACCGCCGGGTCCAGGGCGATGATACGTTCGCCCAGCGCCTGCAGTTCCTGCATCTCTTTCTTGAGCTGTGTCTTGCTCGGGGGCGCAGCGTCCTCGAAAGTCATGTCATTACCATTTGCAGCGAGTCGGGGGCGCAGTATATCAGCCGCCGCTCGCTCGCCCAGGCCCGTTCACGCGGCCGGGGCACCATCGATCAGGAGTTTGCCATGAGTCAGGCCTTCGATGCCGCCGAACAGCAGTCACGCCTCGAGGAGCGGGCGACCCGGGCGCTGGCGCTCGCCGCCGAACTAGGCGCCGACGCCTGCGAGGTGGGTGCCAGTGTCGATCAGGGTATCGGCGTGGGGGTACGCCTGGGCGAGACCGAGAGCGTCGAGCTCTCGCGCGACCAGGGCATTGCGGTGACCGTCTATGTCGGCCAGCGCAAGGGTAACGCGTCGTCGTCGGATGCCAGCGATGCGTCGCTGCGCGCGGTGGTCGAGAAGGCGATCGCGATCGCCCAGCACACCGGAGAAGACCCTGCCGCGGGGCTTGCCGAGGCCGCGCTGATGGCCACCGAGCTGCCCGACCTCGACCTGCATCACCCCTGGGCGCTGGAGACCGACGACGCGCTGGCGCTGGCGCTGCGCTGCGAGCAGGCCGGGCGTGAGCGCGCCGGTATCACCAACTCGGAGGGCGCCAGCCTGTCATCGACCGAGGCGGTGACGGTCTACGCCAACAGTCATGGCTTTCTGGGCAGCCGTCGCGGCACCCGCCACTCGCTGTCGTGCCTGCTGATCGCCGGCAGCGGCGAGGGCATGCAGCGCGACCACGACTTCACCACGGCGCGCCGGGCGAGCGACCTGGCCAGCCCGGAGCAGGTCGGCATCAGCGCCGCCGAACGTACCCTGCGCCGGCTCGACGCCCGGCGCCCGCGCACCGGACGCTTCCCGGTGCTGTTCGCCCCCGAGATGGCGCGCGGGCTGGTGGGCAACCTGCTCAACAGCATTGCCGGTGGGGCGCTCTACCGCGAGTCCTCGTTCCTCTGCGACCAGCTCGGCGCGACGCTGTTCCCCGAGTGGTTCTCCCTCGGCGAGCGTCCGCGCGAGCGCGGCGGCATGGCGAGTTCCGCTTTCGATAGCGACGGCGTGGCCACCCGCGACAACGTCTTCATCGACGAGGGGCGTCTGGCCAGCTATATGCTGTCGGCTTACAGTGCTCGCCGCCTCGGCCTGCAGACCACCGGCAACGCCGGCGGAGCGCGCAACGTGCGCATCCAGGCGCCGACCACTGAGCTGGCGGCGCTGATGCGTCAGATGGGCACCGGGGTGATGGTCACCGAGATGATGGGGCAGGGGCTCAATCCCGTCACCGGCGACTATTCGCGCGGGGCGGCGGGGTTCTGGATCGAGAACGGCGAGATCTCCCACCCGGTGGAGGAGTTCACGGTCGCTGGCAATCTGCGTGAGATGTTCGCCGCCCTGCAGGGGGTGGGTGACGACATCGACCGCCGCGGCAGCGTGCACACCGGCAGCTGGCTGGTGGATGGGATGACGCTCGCTGGGCAGTAGGGCGGGGCGAAGTCAGGGAAACACGGCATCAAGGACGAAGTGGGTGAGGCTATGAATCAGTCCCGGCAAGCGGACGAGCCGCGTCAGTTCCTGGGCCACCCCTGGCCGCTGTCGACGCTCTTCGGCATGGAAGTGTGGGAGCGCTTCTCGTTCTACGGCATGCAGGCGATCCTGCTGATCTACCTCTACTACGAGAGTGCGCGGGGCGGGCTGGGCATCGCCGAGAGCGCGGCGTTCGGTATCGTCGGCGCTTACGGCAGCAGCGTCTATCTGGCGACCATCCTCGGTGGCTGGTTCGCCGACCGCGTGCTCGGTCCCGAGCGCACGCTGTTCTACTCGGGGGCGATCGTGATGGCGGGGCATGTGGCCCTGGCGCTGGTGCCCGGGGTTCCCGGGGTGACGCTGGGGCTGTGCCTGGTGGCGCTGGGCAGTGGTGGGGTCAAGGCGACCTGTGCCGCGCTGGTCGGGTCGCTCTACGCTCCAGGCAGCCCCAAGCGCGACGCCGGCTTCTCGATCTTCTATCTGGGGATCAATCTCGGCGGTTTTGCCGGGCCGCTGCTGACCGGCTATCTGCAGAGCAGCGCCGGCTTCCACTACGGTTTCGGTATCGCCGCCATCGGCATGGCGCTGGGGCTGATCCAGTATGCCTTCGGTCGGCGTCATCTCGCCGAGGCGCAGCGCCATCCGCCGATGCCGCTGGCGGCGGGGGAAGCCAAGCGTTATCTGTTCGGTGCGATCGTGGCGTTGGCGCTGCTGGCGGCAGCGCTCGTGTTCGGTTGGCTCCGGGCGGACACGCTCACGGATGTGATCCTCGGCGTGATCGTGGTCACCACGCTGGCCTACTTCGTGGTCATTCTGCGCTCGGCCCGGGTGTCGGCGCTGGAGCGCCGCCGGGTACTCGCCTTCGTGCCGCTGTTCATGGCCAGTGCGGTCTACTGGGCGCTCTATGTGCAGTCCTACACGGTGATCGTGGCGTTCTTCGACCAGCGGGTGGATCGCCAGTTGGGCGGCTGGACGATACCGGTAGGCTGGCTGACCTCGGTACAGGCACTCACCATCATCCTGCTATCCGGGGTCTTTGCCTGGCTGTGGTCACGCCTGGGCCAGCGCCAGCCCTCGTCGGCGGCCAAGTTCGTGATCGCGATGCTGGTGATCGGCGCTTCGTTCTTCGGCTATCTGCCCTGGCTGGGCACGGATGCCGTGGGCATGCCGCTCTGGGTGCTGGTACTGCTGCTGCTCGGCTTCACGGTCTCCGAGCTGTGCCTGTCGCCGATCGGGCTATCGGTCACCACGCGGCTGGCGCCACGCGCGATGCAGACCCAGATGATCGCGCTCTTTTATCTGTCGCTGTCGCTCGGTTTCGCCGCCGGCGGACGTGCCGGCGAGTGGTACACCCAGCGCACGGAGGTGGTCTATTTCATCACGCTGGGCACGGTGAGTCTGATCGCCGGTGTGCTGCTCGCGCTCTGCCTGCCGGCGATTCGCCGCGCCAGCGCCGGCACCGAGTGAGCGCCGGCAGCGAATAAGCGCTGTTATCGAGCAAGTACCGGCGGTACCCCGGGCGCCGCGGGTGTGGCGTCCGGGGGATGGCGGTATCAGCTGTCGAGGCGATCCTTGACGTAGGTGATCTCGCTCTTGCCGTGGGGCACAGGTTGGCCGTCGGCATCGAGATTGACGAATACCATGCGATCGATCGTCAGAATGCTCTTGCGGGTGATCTTGTTGCGGACATGGCAGGAGAGCGTGATCGAGCTGGTGCCGAAATGGGTCGCGGTGAGGCCCAGCTCGATGATGTCACCCTGACGTGCACTGGAGACGAAGTTGATCTCCGAGATGAACTTGGTGACCACGTTGGCGTTGTCGAGCTGAATGATGGCGTAGATCGCGGCTTCTTCGTCGATCCAGCGCAGCAGACTGCCCCCGAACAGCGAGCCGTTGGGGTTGAGATCCTCGGGCTTGATCCATTTGCGGGTATGGAAGTTCATGCACGGCTCCTGGGGGCGACGGTAGGCGTCGGGGCATTGACGTTGAAGGATTGCCGCTATCGGCGGGACCTATTCATCCTCGTGGAAGCGGGCCTCGAACAGCGCGGTGATCGCCTCCATCGCGGGTTCCGCTTCGTCACCTTCGGTGACGATCACCAGCGGCGTGCCGCAGGGCGCGGCCAGCATCAGCAGCGACATGATATTGGCGGCGTCGGCGATACGCTCGCCGTGGTGTACCGCGACCCGGGCGGCGAACGGCTGACAGCACTGCACCAGCTTGGTCGCGGCCCGGGCGTGCAGGCCGCGGCGGTTGGTCAGGCGCAGTTCACGCGTCGGCATTGCCACCCCGCTCGGCAGGCATGTCATCGGAGAGGGCGGTGTGCACCCCGAGTTCGCGATGGCGTAGACGGATATCGACGTCGTCGTGACGGAAGTGGTGCGCCAGGCGCTCGATCAGGTAGACCGAGCGGTGATGACCGCCGGTGCAGCCCACCGCGACGGTGAGGTAGCTGCGGTGGCTGGCCAGGTAGGCCGGCAGCCAGCGGATCAGCCAGGCATGGATATCGCCGGCCATGGCGTGCACGTCGGGGTACTGCTCGAGAAAGGTGACGATCTCGCCGTCGCGGCCGTCGAAAGCACGCAGGTTCGGGTCCCAGAACGGGTTGGGCAGGCAGCGCACGTCGAACACCATGTCGGCATCCAGCGGTACGCCGCGCTTGAAGCCGAACGATTCGAAGGTGAGCGTGAGGCGGCCGCCGCTGTGACGCGCGACCTGTTCGCTGATGCGGGCACGCAGGTCGTGGACCGAGAGACCGCGGGTATCGATCACCAGATCGGCGACCCGGCGGATCGGCGCCAGATAGCCCTGCTCGTTGTCGATCGCCTCGGCCAGCGTCATGTCGTTGCCGCGGGTCAGCGGATGGCGACGACGGGTGGCGGAGTAGCGTTCGAGCAGCACCTTGGCGTCGGCGGTGAGGTAGATCACCTGGGTGTCGATGCCGCGCTCGCGCACACCTTCGAGCAGCACCGGGAAGCGCTCCAGCGCCTCCGGCAGGTTACGCGCATCGATGCTCACCGCCACATTGGGCCGCGACGGCGGTGCGGCCCTGAGCTCGTCGATCAGCGGCGCCAGCAGATTGGTCGGCAGGTTGTCGATGGCGTAGTAGCCGAGATCTTCCAGCGCCTGCAGCGCAATGGATTTTCCCGACCCCGAGCGGCCACTGATGATGACGAGTCGCATGCAGTCTCTATCCGTCTTCGCTGTCCTGATGATGGCGAATGGCGTCGATCAGCGTGTCGTGGAGCGCGTGCTGCGAGCCGGCCTGGCGCAGCTTCTGGCGCACGCTGCCCTGATTCATGATGCCGGCGACCTCGGCCAGCAGCGAAAGGTGGGCGTCGTCGGCCTCCTCCGGCACCAGCAGCACGAACACCAGATCCACCGGCTCGCCATCGATGGCATCGAAGTCGATGGCATCCTCGAGGCGCATGAAGCCAGCCAACGGCGTCTTGCAGTGCGGGCTGCGGGCGTGCGGGATGGCGACCCCGTTGCCGATGCCGGTGCTGCCCAGCCGCTCGCGTCCGATCAGGCGGCTGAACACCTCCTGACTGTCCAGGCTGGGCGTATTCTGGGCGATGAAGGTGCTGAAGAATTCCAGCAGACGCTTTTTGCTGCCCCCCGTCACACCGTAGAGGGTGCGTTCGGGGGGCAGGATGGTTTCCAGAGTGATCATCGGGGAATTAGCGGGCGCCTGCGCCTTGCGCGCGGGCCTGTGCCTTCTCTTTGTGTTTGACCAGCTGGCGGTCCAGCTTGTCGGTCAGGGCGTCGATCGCGGCATACATGTCGATATCGCTGGCTTCGGCATGAATGTCGCCGCCCGCTGCGTGTAGCGTGCAGGCCGCTTGCTGACGCTCTTTCTCGATGCTCAACGTCACCTGAACGTTGGTGATGTTGTCGTAGTGGCGCTCCAGACGTGCGAGTTTCTCGTCGACGTAGTCCCGCAGGGCGTCGGTCAGTTCGACATGGTGGCCGGTGACGTTCACTTGCATGGCGCGCTCCTGTTGCGGCTTATGTGGCACCTCTGATTGTAACCCTTTTCTCCGCGCTGCAAAGGGATCGCGGACGATTGATCGCCATGCGCTCGCGTGAATTCTAAAAGTCCAATCAAGACAGTCGCTTACGTTCGCTCGAGGCGGGGATGCCCATGGCCTCGCGGTACTTGGCCACGGTGCGCCGGGCGACGCTGATGTCGGCCTGCGCCAGCAGCTCCACCAGCTTGCTGTCGGAGAGCGGCTTGCGCGGTGACTCCTCGCCGATCAGCTTCTTCAGGCGTGCCCGAATCGCGGTGCTGGAGACGCTGTCGCTCTCGCCGCGTTGCCCCACCTGACTGGAAAAGAAGTACTTGAGTTCGAACACCCCGCGCGGCGTGTGGATGAACTTCTGCGTGGTCACCCGCGAGATGGTGGATTCGTGCATGTCGACGCTGGTGGCGATGTCGGCCAGGATCAGCGGCTTCATCGCCTCTTCGCCGCGCTCGAGGAAGTCGACCTGGCGCGCCATGATCTCGCGCCCCACCCGCAACAGGGTGTCGTTGCGGCTGGAGAGGCTCTTCATCAGCCAGCGCGCCTCCTGCAGGTGCTGGCGCAGAAAGGTGTTGTCGTCGCTCTTGTCGGCGCGCCGGATCAGCGCGGCGTAGTCGGGCTGGATGCGCAGCCGCGGCAGCGCCTCGGCGTTGAGCTCGATGCGCCAGCCATCGCGGGTCAGGCGTGCCACCAGATCCGGGATCACATAGTCCTGCTGGCTGTGGTCGAAGGCCTGGCCGGGGCGCGGGTCGAGGGTGCGGATGGTGGCGATGACGCGGTCGAGCTCGTCGTCGTCGAGGCGCAGGCGGCGCTTGAGCTGGCGCCGGTCGTCGCCGGCCAGCGCCTCCAGGAACTGGCGCACCAGGCGCTTGGCCTGGGGCAGCAGTGGGGTATCGCCGGGCAGCGCGCCGAGCTGCAGCAGCAGGCATTCGCGCAGATCGCGGGCGCCCACGCCGGTGGGGTCGAACTGCTGCAGCCGCAGCAGTACGCGCTCGAGGTCGGCGCTGGTGCACGGCTCCGAATGCTGCTCGCGCAGCCCCGCGGTGAGCTCGTCGAGGGTGCCCTCGAGATAGCCGTTGGCGTTGATGGCGTCGATCAGGTAGTCGCCGATGAGCCGTTCGCGGGGATCGAAATCGCCCATGGCGAGCTGCCAGGCGAGATGGTCGTGGAGCGTGGTGCCGGCGGCGTTGCGCTCCAGGTCCGGCCACTCGTCGGCGCCGGCCGGGGCGGCGCTGGCGGCGATGTCCTGATAGGTGTCGCTCCACTCGCTGTCGAGGGCGAGCTCTTCGGGAATATCGCTGGCCCACTCCTCCTCGGGCGTCTCGCTGGCCGCCTGCTCGGCATACTCTTCGTCCAGCTCGAGCATGGGGTTGGCCTCGAGCGCCTGCTGGATCTCCTGGCGCAGATCGAGCGTCGACAGCTGCAGCAGCTGGATCGCCTGCTGCAGCTGTGGCGTCATTGTCAGCTGGGCGCCGACACGCAGTTGAAGTGAAGGTTTCATGGACATGGCATGGACACGGGAAAGGGCCGCGGTGGCCGTCGATAGGTTAACCCTACGTTACTGACTGCCCCGGTGGGATGCAACGCTTTGAGCGCTAACTTTATGCAAGAAATATGCCACGGTGCGTTCGGCTTGGGTGTGCAGAGGCTTTGAGAGGTGCGCCGCCCGCCGCGAGTGACGCAGTGGGCTGGGGAGGCGGAAGGGCCTTGGCGCGACGCTGGACTTTGTACGCAAAGTCGGCGAGCGAAGGCCATACCGGGGCGCGTAGCTAAGGCAAAAATCGGCGAAAACGGACCGGTCTGGCGCTCCAGTTTACGGGGTGTAAATGAGCATTTTGACGGGGGCGCCGACCTCGGGCTGGCGATCCCGCCGATTTTTAACGCCGAATTGTCGAGCGCAGGTAGTTTGCGTCTCGAGTCTAGAGTCGGAACTCGTGCCCCAGATAGACATCGCGCACGCGCTGATTGTCGAGGATTGCCTCCGGGCGCCCCTCGGCGATGATCTGTCCATCGCCGACGATGTAGGCGTTGTCGCAGATATCCAGTGTCTCGCGCACGTTGTGGTCGGTGATCAGCACGCCGATCTCACGATCCCGCAGCTGGCGGATGATGTTCTTGATATCGCCCACCGAGATCGGATCGACCCCGGCGAAGGGTTCGTCGAGCAGCACGAAGGCGGGCTCGGTGGCCAGTGCCCGGGCAATCTCCACCCGCCGCCGCTCGCCACCGGAGAGCGACATGCCCAGGTTGTCGCGGATATGGTCGACGTGGAAATCGCCCAGCAGCTGCTCCAGGCGGTCGCGGCGCCCGGCGCGGTCGAGATCCCGGCGCGTCTCCAGAATGGCCATGATGTTGTCGGCGACGCTGAGCTTGCGGAAGATCGAGGCCTCCTGCGGCAGGTAGCCGATGCCGGCGCGGGCGCGCTCGTGCATCGGCGCGCGGCTCAGGTCGCGATCGTCGATGTGCACGCTGCCGGCGTCGGACTTGACCAGCCCCACGATCATGTAGAAGGAGGTGGTCTTGCCCGCGCCGTTGGGGCCGAGCAGGCCGACGATGCTGCCCTGGCGCAGGGTCAGGCTGAAGTCGTGGACGACTCGACGCCCCTTGTAGCTCTTGGCCAGATTGGCGGCCGTTAGCGTTTTCATCGCTGGATTCCTTGCCTCGCGAAAGGGTGCGTCACTGCGTCTGCTGGCGCGGCGTGAGCGTCATGCGCACGCGGCCGTCGCCGCTGCCGTCGCCACTGGTGCTGGAGCGCGCGTTGACCCTGCGCGAGTTGAGATAGTACTCGACGTAGGCGCCATCGAAGGTGTCGCGTGCCTGGTGCAGTTCGGCGTGACCGATCAGCTCGACCCGGCGCTCGGCGGCGTGGTAGATGATCTTGTCGCCCCAGCCCTTGACCAGGGCTTCGTCGGGGGCGGGCTTCTGCTCCAGATAGGCGCGCTCGCCACCGCCACCGGTAGCGGTCACCAGGCTGACTTCGCCATTCTTGCCGCGCTTGATCTCCACTCGAGCGGCCTTGAGCTGCATGCTGCCCTGCTGCATGTCGACCTTGCCGGTATAGACGGCGGTGCCTTGGCGATCGTCGAGTTCGAGCTGGTCGGCGGCGATCTCGATCGGCGCCGAGGCGTCGCTCTCCAGCGCCAGGGCAGGCAGGCTGGAGAGTCCCAGTGCGGTCAAGACCAGCAGTTGGCCGAGTTCTCGCCTCATGATCCTTGATCCTCAGATTGCTGTGGCAGGCGGCCCTGCACGTTATCGGTCAGACGCATGCGGTTCTGGTTGATCCAGGCGTCGAAGCGATCGCCACGCATGGTCTGGTTATGCTGACGCAAGACGGAGGAGGTGTCACTCCAGGCGTGCGCGCTGCGGTTGTCGTAGTGGAGGGTCTGGGTCTCCAGGCTCCAGGCCTTGGTCGGCTGCACCAGGCGTGCGTTGCCCTCGAGGGTGAGCAGGTTGCCGTTATCGGCCAGCCGGCCCTGGTCGCCGGTGATCTGCCACTCACGCTGATCGTCGTCGATCAGATAGCCGTGGGGCTTCTCGGCCCGGATCACGTCGTCGGCCGGGGTGTGCACCATGCGGGGCGTATCGAGGCGCTGATAGGCGCGGCCCTGCTCGTCGAAGCGCGTCATCCGCGCATCTTCGAGAAAATAGTCCGGCTCGCCGGCGGGATCGCTGGGCGCCGGTGCCGGGGCGCGCTCGTTGCGCTGGTCGAGATAGGCGAGCCCGCCACCGAGGGCCAGCAGCAGGGCCAGCAGACCGAGGCGGCGCCACCAGGGGGAGCGAGTTCGTGGCGTGGCTGTCACGCGATCTCCTTCGGCATCGGGGTTAGCAGCGGCCATCTCAGATCACGCCGCTGCGCAGCAGGTCGTGCATGTGCAGGGCGCCGATCGGGCATCCCGCCTCGACCACCGCCAGTGCGGTGATCATGTTGTCCTCCATGATGCGCACCGCCTCGGCGGCGAGCATGTCCGGGGCTGCCGTCTTGCCGCCGCGGGTCATGACGTCATCGACCTTGAGCAGGTCGAAATCGCCACGCTGGTCCAGCGTGCGGCGCAGGTCGCCGTCGGTGTAGACACCGACCAGGCGCTGATGTTCATCCACCACGCAGGTGAAGCCCATGCCCTTGCGCGTCATCTCCAGCAGGGCCACGCGCAGGGGGCTGCCGGCGGGCACGCAAGGCAGTCGCTCGCCGCCATGCATCAGATCGCTGACGCGCAGCAGCAGCCGCTTGCCCAGGGTGCCACCGGGGTGCGAGAGGGCGAAATCCTCGGGGCTGAAGCCGCGCGCTTCGAGCAGGGCCAGAGCCAGGGCGTCGCCCATCGCCAGGGCTGCGGTGGTCGACGAGGTGGGGGCGAGGTCGTGCGGGCAGGCCTCGCGCGAGACGCCCGCATCGATATGCACGTCGCTGTAGCGCGCCAGGGTCGAGTGGGGGCGGCCGGTGAGGCTGATCAGCGGTGCGCCCAGGCGCTTGAACAGTGCGATCAGGCCAGTGATCTCCTGGGTCTCGCCGGAGTTGGAGAGGGCGATCACCACGTCACCCTCGGTCACCATGCCCAGATCGCCGTGACTGGCCTCGCCGGGGTGCAGATAGAAGGCCGGCGAGCCGGTGCTGGCAAAGGTGGCCGCCATCTTTCGCGCAATATGCCCGGACTTGCCCATACCGGTGACGATGATCCGACCGCGGCACTCGAGCAGCGTGCGACAGGCGTGGTCGAAGCTGACATCGAGCTTGTCGATCAGCTCGTTCAGGGCCTGCTGCTCGAGGGTGAGGGTGCGCCGGGCGCTGGCGCGGAAGTCGAAGGTGGCGTCGTGGATCATGGTCCTGCTCTGTGATTCTGCTGTGTCACGGTGAGTGGCCGGGGCGGGAGCGAAGCCTCGGCTGCCGCGCGGGCATCGGGTGGCGTCCGGGCGCGGACACGCTAGGGTTTAGTCAGTATACCGTTGATCGCCTGCACTTTGGGCACTCGCTGCCGCGGCGGGGCAAGATCGCGCCTGACGATGAGCATGCTCATGGCTGGCTGCGCTCCGCCAGGTTAGGATACAATGTTCGATAATCTTTCGAACCAGAGTGGTGGAGGGTGCATGAATGACCCGATTATGGTCGAGGTCAAGGATCTGCATTTCGCCCGCGGTAACACCGAGGTGTTTCGCGGCGTCGATCTGCAGATTCCGCTCGGCAAGATAACCGCCATCATGGGGCCGAGTGGCACCGGCAAGACGACCCTGCTCAAGCTGATCGGCGGGCAGTTGACCCCTGACCGCGGTCAGGTGCTGATCGGGGGGCAGGATGTGCACGAGCTGCCGCGGCGCTCGCTGTTCAAGCTGCGTCGGCGTATGGGCATGCTGTTCCAGAGCGGCGCGCTGTTCTCCGATCTGGACGTGTTCGAGAACGTGGCTTTCCCGCTGCGCGTGCACACCGAGCTGCCCAACGCCATGATTCGCGACATCGTGTTGATGAAGCTGCAGGCGGTGGGGCTGCGCGGTGCGCGCCATCTGATGCCGTCGGAACTCTCCGGTGGCATGGCGCGGCGTGTGGCGCTGGCGCGGGCGGTGGCGCTGGACCCGGACCTGGTGCTCTACGACGAGCCTTTCGTGGGCCAGGACCCGATCTCGATGGGTGTTCTGGTGCAGCTGATCAAGAAGGTCAATCAGGCGCTGGGGCTGACCGCGATCGTGGTCTCCCACGACATCAAGGAGACGCTCTCCATCGCCGACTACGTCTATATCATCGCCGACGGCAAGGTCATGTCTCACGGCACGCCACAGACGCTTGACGTCGACGATGACGCCCACGTCCGCCAGTTCGTCCATGGTGAGCCCGACGGGCCGGTGCCGTTCCACTATCCGGCGCCGGACTTCTACGACGATATTCTGGCACCCGCGGGGCAGTTTTCATGATCGATCGTATCGCCGCACTGGGCCGGGGCACGCTCGACGTGCTCATGGCGATCGGGCGCGCCGGACTCTTCCTGGTGCAGTCCGTGTTCTGCCTGCCCTCGCGCGAGGGTTTCCATCTGTGGCTGCGCCAGATGCACTTCGTTGGGGTGATGTCGGTGGCCATCGTGCTGGTGTCTGGGCTGTTCATCGGCATGGTGCTGGCACTGCAGGGTTACACCATTCTGGTGGGCTTTGGCGCCGACGAGGCGCTGGGGCAGATGGTAGCGCTGTCGCTGGTGCGTGAGTTGGCACCGGTGGTCGCGGCGCTGCTGTTCGCCGGCCGCGCGGGCTCGGCGCTGACCGCCGAGATCGGCCTGATGAAGGCCACCGAGCAGCTCACCAGCATGGAGATGATCGGGGTCGACCCGCTGCGCCGCATCGTCGCGCCGCGGCTGTGGGCCGGTTTCGTGTCGCTGCCGATCCTCACCGTGATCTTCGCGGTGGTCGGTATCTGGGGCGGCTATCTGGTCGGCGTCGACTGGCTCGGCGTGTATGACGGCTCCTACTGGAGCAACATGCAGGACAGCGTCGACTTCGTCGGCGACGTGCTCAACGGTATGGTCAAGAGTCTGGTGTTCGGCCTGGTGGTGACCTGGATTGCGGTATTCCAGGGCTATGACCTGGTGCCCACCTCGGAAGGCATTTCACGCGCGACCACCCGCACGGTGGTCTACGCTTCGCTCGCGGTACTGGGCCTCGATTTCGTGCTCACCGCCTTGATGTTTGGAGATCTCGGATGAAGCGCAATAGCGTCCTCGAACTGGGTGTCGGTCTGTTCATGCTGGCCGGCATCCTGGGGCTGGTGTTCCTCGGGCTGCGGGTCAGTGGCCTGAGCTTCGGTGTGCCCCAGAACACCTTCACGTTGACGGCCAATTTCGCCAATATCGGCGGGCTGCGCCCGCAGGCGAAAGTGAGCATGTCGGGCGTGCGGATCGGCAAGGTGACCGATATCGAACTCGATCCCAAGTGGTTCGACGCCAAGGTCACCATGCAGATCGATGCGCAGTACGACGGCAAGTTCTCCGACGACACCACGGCGGCAATTCTCACTGCCGGCCTGCTCGGCGAGCAGTACGTCGGCCTGACCGTGGGCGGTTCGCCCAAGATGTTGCACGATGGAGATGTCATTCACGACACCCAGCAGGCGCTGGTGCTGGAGCAGTTGATCCAGCAGTTCGTGTCGAACATGGCCAAGTGATCGTAGACAAGGAGTCGATGATGAACGCAACCCGTTTTTACCGCCGCTCTGCCGGCTTCGTGGCCGCCCTGATGCTGGGGCTGTGTGCCGTGGTGTCCACCGCTCAGGCGCAGACCCAGACGCCCACCGAGGTGATCCGTCAGAGCGTCGATTCGTTGATGTCGGAGCTCGAGGGCAAGAAGGACTACTACGCCCAGCACGAGGACGAACTGGCCCAGCTGGTCGATAGCAACATGGCGCAGGTCGCCGACTTCCGCTATATCGGCGCCAGCGTGATGGGGCGCTACTTCCGGGCGGCGACGCCGGAGCAGCGTTCGCGCTTCGTCAAGGTGTTCCGCAAGACGTTGATCGATACCTACGCCAAAGGTCTGGTCACCTTCGACTACAAGACCCTGCGAGTGAAGGACGCCGAGGACACCGGTCGCTATGAGGACCAGGCCTCGGTGCCGGTCGAGGTGGTATCGACCACCGGCAAGACCTATCCGGTCAGCTTCACCCTGCGCCAGAGCGACGGCCAGTGGAAGGTGATCAACGTGATCGTCAACGGCATCAACCTGGGTCTGACCTTCCGCAACCAGTTCGATCAGTCGATGCGTGACAACGATCGCGATTTCGACAAGGTGATCGACAACTGGGCGCCGAAGGTCGACACCGATCAGCTCGAGAAGGGTGGCGATTCGTGAGTCTGCTGCTCGAGCGTGAGGACGCCACGCTGGAGGTGGTCGAGGGTAACGTGCTGACCATCCGCGGCGAGGCGGACTTCGACAGTGCCGGCCCGCTGGCCCAGGCGGGTCGGCACTGGCTGGGCGCTCAGCCGGCGGAGACCCAGGTCTCGTTCGATCTGACCGCGGTGGAAGTCGCCAGCAGTGCCGTGCTCAGCGTGCTGCTGGTCTGGGTGCGTAGCGTGCAGAAGCACTCGCTGCACCTGGAGCGGGTGGCGCTCTCGCGTCCGCTGCGCCGGCTGATGGATATCACCGAGCTGGGGCCACTGCTGCCGGCCCGTGAAACCACCTGCCGCGAAGACGAGGCGCCCGCCTCGCCCTGAAGTCGCCTCGCTGGATAGGCGGAGACGCGGCGCCCCGGCGCTCGCGTCTCTATCTCTCTTCCTTGCCTGCCTGTTGCGGCCCCGCCGTTGCTGCCGTTCTGGCTTGCATCGTTTTTGCCTGCCTGTGGCATCGCCAGGGCGGGGCGATTGCCGCACCTTGAAGAGGGGCGCTTGCGCCACGCGGAAATCGCCCTCGCGTTTATCATCTTGATGGCTTGCATCGTTTTTGCCTGCCTATGGCGTCGCCAGGGCGGGGCTTTTTCCGCTACCATGTGGCGCTTTCCCTGCGCATCCGGCGCAGCAGTCATACGGGAGCCGAGTCTATGCAACCCAGCGACGTCAAACGTCTGCTCGAAGATCGAATCGACGGCTGTGAATTCCATATCCAGGGCGAAGGCTGCAACTTCCAGGTCGTCGCCGTGGGCGAGGTCTTTGCCGGCCTCAACAAGGTCAAGAGCCAGCAGTTGATCTATGGCGCACTCTCCGACGAGATCGCTTCGGGCGCGCTGCACGCCATCACCATCAAGACCTTTACCCCGGCGCAGTGGGCCGAGGCGCCGGAAAACGCGGGGTTCTGATCGCGTCCGCTGCCGCGGCGGCGGATACGCTTTCGTCACGGTCGGTCACCTGGCCACTTCTTTTCGATCTATAGCGAACCTCCATGGACAAGCTGATCATTACCGGTAACGGCCCGCTCGACGGCGAAGTCTGGGCCAGCGGGGCCAAGAACTCGGCGCTGCCGATCCTGGCGGCGACGCTGCTCGCCGACGAGCCCGTCACCATCGGCAATCTGCCGCACCTGCAGGACATCACCACCACCCTCGAACTGCTCGGCCGGATGGGCATCGAGCCGGTGATGGGCGAGAAGATGAGCATTCAGATCGATGGCTCCCAGGTGCGCGACAGTCACGCGCCCTACGAGCTGGTCAAGAAGATGCGCGCCTCGATCCTGGTGCTGGGTCCGTTGCTGGCGCACTTCGGCACCGCCGACGTGTCGCTGCCGGGGGGCTGTGCGATCGGCTCGCGCCCGGTCGACCTGCATATTCGCGGGCTCGAGGCGATGGGCGCCGACATCCGTGTCGAGGGCGGCTACATCCGTGCCCGGGTCGACGGCCGGCTCAAGGGCGCCACCATCTTCTTCGACACCGTGACCGTGACCGGGACCGAGAACCTGCTGATGGCGGCGACGCTGGCCGACGGCACCACCACGCTGGAGAACGCCGCGCGGGAACCGGAAGTGGTCGACCTCGCGGAGTGCCTGATCGCGATGGGCGCCAAGATCAGCGGTCACGGCAGCGACACCATCGTGATCGAGGGCGTCGAGCGGCTCCACGGTTGCCACTACGATGTCATGCCCGACCGCATCGAGACCGGTACCTTCCTGGTGGCGGCGGCGGCCACCGGCGGGCGCGTGCGCGTGCGCAATACCCGCGCCGACATCATGGAAGCGGTACTCAGCAAGCTCGAGGAGGCCGGCGGCAAGATCACCTCCGGTGAGGGCTGGATCGAGCTCGACATGCAGGGGCGTCGGCCGCGGGCGGTGAACATTCGCACCGCGCCTTATCCGGCGTTCCCGACCGACATGCAGGCGCAGTTCGTGGCGCTCAATGCGGTCGCCGAGGGTACCGGCACCGTGGTCGAGACGATCTTCGAAAACCGCTTCATGCACGTGCAGGAGCTCAATCGCATGGGCGCGCACATTGCCCTGGAGGGCAATACTGCGGTGGTGACCGGGGTCGAGCGCCTTTCCGGGGCGCCGGTGATGGCGACCGATCTGCGCGCATCGGCAAGCCTGGTGGTGGCAGCGATGGTGGCTCAGGGTGAGACCCTGGTCGACCGGATCTATCACATCGACCGTGGCTACGAGTGCATCGAGGAAAAACTGCAGCTGCTGGGTGCGCGGATTCGCCGCGTGCCGGGCTAGCCGGGTGTAGAGATACCATGAGCGATCAACTGATTCTCGCGCTCTCCAAGGGGCGCATTCTCGAAGAGACGCTGCCGCTGCTGGCGGATGCCGGGGTGGTGCCGGCGGACGACTTCGGCAAGAGCCGCAAGCTGTTGTTCGATACCAACCTGCCCGACGTCAAGCTGGTGGTGATCCGCGCGGTGGATGTGCCCACCTATGTACAGCTGGGCGCGGCCGATCTCGGCGTGGCGGGCAAGGACGTCCTGCTCGAGCATGGCGCCGAAGGGCTCTACGAGCCGCTGGATCTGGAGATCTCGCGCTGCCGGCTGATGACCGCCGGGATCGTCGGCGCCCAGCCGACGCACGCGCGGCGCCGGGTGGCGACGAAGTTCGTCGAGGTCGCACGCCGCTATTATGCCGAGCAGGGCATCCAGGCCGAGGTGATCAAGCTCTACGGCGCCATGGAGCTGGCGCCGCTGATGAATCTGGCCGACGAGATCGTGGATATCGTCGACACCGGCAATACCCTGCGTGCCAATGGCATGGAGCCGCGTGAGCTGATCGAGGAGATCAGTACTCGACTGGTGGTCAACAAGGCCTCGATGACCATGAAGCATGCGCGCCTGAAACCGCTGATCGAACGCCTGCGTGGCGCCGTCAGCGCCCGCCGCGAGAGCGCCTGATCCTGAGTGATGTGCCGTGCGTCCGTGCCGACGGCCGGGTGCAGGCAATGACCGAGAGAGTGAATCGATGAGCCAAACTCCGACCATCGCCCGCCTGAACACGCGGGATGCCGACTTCGATGCGCGCCTCGACGCGCTGCTGGCCTGGGAGGGCGTGTCCGATCATTCGGTGGCGGCACGGGTCGACGAAATCCTGGCGGCGGTGCGCCAGCGGGGCGACGCCGCGCTGATCGAATACACCCAGCGCTTCGACCGGCTGACCCTCTCCAGCGCCGCCGATCTCGAACTCGCCGGCGAGCGCCTGGCTGCGGCCTACGCCGGGCTGCCGGACGCGCAGCGCGACGCCCTCAGCCATGCCGCGGAGCGCATCCGCAGCTACCACGAGCAGCAGAAGCCCGGCTCCTGGCACTACGAGGAGGCCGACGGCACGCTGCTGGGGCAGAAGGTCACGCCGCTCGAGCGGGTGGGTATCTATGTGCCCGGCGGCAAGGCGGCCTATCCCTCCTCGGTGCTGATGAATGCGATTCCGGCCCAGGTCGCCGGGGTGGCGGAGATCGTCATGGTGGTGCCGACCCCCGATGGCGTGGTCAACGAGCTGGTGCTGGCGGCGGCGCACCTGGCCGGCGTGCACCGGGTCTTCTGCGTCGGTGGCGCCCAGGCGGTCGCGGCGCTCGCCTACGGCACCGAGAGCGTGCCGCGGGTGGACAAGATCGTCGGCCCCGGCAATATCTACGTGGCCACCGCCAAGCGTGCGGTGTTCGGGCAGGTGGGTATCGATATGATCGCCGGGCCCTCGGAGATTCTGGTCGTCTCCGATGGTGGTACCGATCCCGAGTGGCTGGCGCTGGATCTGTTCTCCCAGGCCGAGCACGACGAAGATGCCCAGGCCATTCTGGTGACCTGGGATGCCGAGCACCTGGAAGCGGTACACGCCGCCATCGAGCGTCTGCTGCCGACTCTGGAGCGCGCCGAGATCATTCGTCAGTCGCTGTCGCGGCGCGGAGCCCTGGTGCTGTGCGACGGGCCCGAGCAAGCTGTGGCCCTGGTCGACCGCATCGCCCCCGAGCATCTGGAGCTGTCGGTAGCCGCACCGCGCGAGATGGCCGAGCAGGTGCGCCATGCCGGTGCCATCTTCATGGGCCGCTACACCGCCGAGGCGCTGGGTGACTACTGCGCCGGCCCCAACCACGTGCTGCCGACGTCGGGCACGGCGCGTTTCTCCTCGCCGTTGGGGGTCTACGACTTCCAGAAGCGTTCGTCGCTGATCGAGTGCTCGGCCGCCGGTGCCGACCGCCTGGGGCGTACCGCCTCGGTGCTGGCCCGGGGTGAGTCGCTCACCGCTCACGCACGCTCGGCGGAGAGCCGCTGGCAGCGTTGAGGCACAGCCAGCGGTGCCAGGGTTTTTACGCAAAGGCTGGGGGTTTTACGCAAAGGGTTTTTTGCGAAAGCGCTTTTTGCGAAAAGAAGGTCCAACGCGATTGCCGCCNNGGCGGCAATCGCGTTTCCGGTGGCCGGGTAGTGGGCGTTGGCGGATGGTTCAGTCTGCCTCGGAAGCCGACCCGCTGCTGTTCGGCGCCGCGGTGTCGCTTTTTGGCGTGGTGCCGGCATCGGGGGCATCCGAGCGATTCGAGCTCGAGCCCTTCGTGCCGCTGTCCGGCGTGCGGCTGCCATCGCTACCGCGCTTGGTGTCGCCGGCGGTGGGTTCGGGACGCTCGCCGACGGTGAGTGTCACTTCGCGCTTCTCGCCGTTGCGCAGTATGGTGATCGGGAGCTGGGTGCCGGGGGAGATCTCGGCGATGTCGACCATGGTCTCGCGCGGGTCGAGAATCGGCTTGCCGCGAATCGCCAGCAGGATGTCCCCCGGTTCGAGCCCGGCCTTGGCCCCCGGGCCGCCGGCCACCACGTTGGCGATGATCACACCGCTCAGGGTCTTGAGTCCGAAGGAGGCGGCCAGGTCGGGTGTCATCTGCTGGGCGTCGATGCCCAGCCAGCCGCGGATCACCCGGCCCTGGGTGACGATGTCGTCGAGAATGCTGCGTGCCAGGTTGGTGGGGATGGCGAAGCCGATGCCCTGCGAGCCGCCGGAGCGTGAGAAGATCGCGGTATTGATGCCGACCAGGGAGCCGTTGGCATTGACCAGGGCGCCACCGGAGTTGCCGGGGTTGATCGCGGCGTCGGTCTGGATGAAGTCCTCGTAAGCGTTGAGCCCGATATGGTCACGCCCGGTCGCGCTGATGATCCCCATGGTCACCGTCTGGCCGACCCCGAACGGGTTGCCGATCGCCAGCGCCACGTCGCCGATGGCGACGTTTTCGGAGTTGCTGAGCTTGATCACCGGCAGGTCCTTGAGGTCGATCCTGAGCACCGCGAGATCGCTTTCCGGATCGGTGCCGATCACCTTGGCGATCGCCTCGCGACCGTCGCGCAGCGCGACCTGGATCTCGTCGGCGTCGTTGATCACATGGTTGTTGGTGAGGATGTAGCCATCCTTGCTGACGATGACGCCGGAGCCGAGACTCGACAGCATGCGTTGACGCTGCGGCAGATTCTTGCCGTAGAACTGGCGGAAGAAGGGGTCGGACATCAACGGGTGCTGGCGGGTATCGACGATCTTCGAGGAGTAGACGTTGACCACGGCCGGGGCAGCCTGGTTGACCGCTTCGGCGTAGCTCACCGTGGGGTTGCCGCGCACCAGCGGCGGAGCTTCCTCGACGCTGGGGGCCGCGCGTTCACCGCCGCCGGAGAGGTGGGCGGTGGTGGTGTGGTTGGCATTGGTGGCCTGGCTGGGGGTGGCGCGTTCCCCGCCGCCGCCGAGCAGCGACGGGAAGGCGTAGAGCAGCACGATGGCGAGCAGGATGCCGCAGACGGTGGGCCAGAATAGCGCGGCAAAGTGACGGCGCATGCGCGGGGTCCTTGGGCTGATAGCGGCCACGGGAGGCCGCCACCGGGGTGTCTGTCCGGGGTGTATGGCGGTCGCGAGCCGCGCGCTGCGGCCCGGCGCCGAATGCCCTGGCGGCGCCTGTGATGCCGCGGGCGGGCACAGGGGCTCGACGGCGTCGACCTCGAGTGCGAGTGTAACATTCATCGATGACTTTGCGCGGGAGAGAGCATGATTTCACGAGCAGCCCTTCAGGCGGCGATCGACGCCGAACTCCGCCCCCAGGCGTTCAAGGACTACACCGTCAACGGCTTGCAGGTCGAGGGGCGCGAACGCATCACCCGGGTGATGACCGGGGTGACGGCATGTCAGGCGCTGCTCGACGCGGCGGTGGCGTGGGAGGCCGATGCAGTGCTGGTGCACCACGGCTATTTCTGGAAGAACGAGCCGGTAGCGGTGACCGGCATGAAGCGCCGCCGCTTCGCGACGTTACTCGGCCATGACATCAATCTGCTGGCCTACCATCTGCCCCTGGATGCCCATCCGGAGCTCGGCAACAACGCCTGCCTCGGCCGCCGGCTGGGGCTGGTGGCCGAACGCTGCCTGGATGGCGAGCTGGGGCAGGGGCTTCTGTGGTATGGCGCCCCCGATACTGGGCTCGACGGGGCCGCGCTGGACAGCCACGCGCTCGCCGCGCGAGTCGAGTCGGCGCTGGGGCGGCGGCCGCTGCTGATCGAGGGGCACCAGGGGCCGCTCGAGCGTATCGCCTGGTGTACCGGTGGCGCCCAGGACATGCTGCCGCTGGCCGCCGAGGCGGGGGCGCAGGCGTTCATCTCCGGCGAGATTTCCGAGCGCACCACCCATCTGGCGCGAGAGCTGGGGGTCACCTATCTGGCGGCGGGGCATCACGCCACCGAACGCGATGGGGTCGAGGCGCTGGGCGAGTGGCTGGCGGCACGTTTCGATATCGAGCACCGTTTCGTGGATATCGATAACCCCGCTTGAGCGCGATCAGCGCAGCGGGCGAGGGGGTGAGAGAGCATGCAGGGGGAGTAGTGGGGGCTGCCGCCGGGCGAGGCGCCGGCGGCAGTGAAGCGGGTGTGGACTCAGTAGCGCGGTGGTTGGCTGACGTTCTCCTCCTCGTCGCGCTTCTTGCGCACGCCGTAGTCCTCGGCCAGAGTGCCGCGGTTGCCATCGGCGTAGTCCCGCGGGACCTGGGGGACGTCGACATTGGCGTCCTCTTCCTCGCCCTGGCCATGCAGCCGGCGCTTGAGCTGCAGGTCATCGACCAGGCGATCGGCACCGTTTACCAGATGGCTTTCGAGCTCCTGGCTCTGGCGCTGGATGCTGGAGGCGAGATCGGCGACCTTGGCGAAGTGGTCGTTGAGCGAGTCGCGAACCTGATTGAGCTCGAGCTCGGTTTCGGCCAGACGCTGACGCACCTTCTGATTGCGCGCCACGTTGGCGTTGAGCAGATGGTAGCAAAGGGCGCCGATACCGATGCCCGCGAGGAAGCAGGCGATGGCCAGGATCCAATCGATATTGCTTTCGTTCACTATGCGCTCCTTTGGCGTCGTGCCCGGCCTCGGCGTGACCGGCACGACCATGCTTGAGATCGTTGCAAACCCATTATATCGATCGGTTCGGTGATCGGGTCAAACCTCGCGTGTGGGGATGACGCTGTCAAGACTTTCGTCGAGCGCTATAATCCCCCGCCATCCGCTCCTGCATGAGGCCATCGATCCGCCATGACTGCTCCCCGCTCCGCGACGTCCGCTGCCAATGCCCAGACGCCGATCGCGCGTTACCGCGCCGATCTCGAGCGCGACGACTTCAGCTACGACGCGGCGCAGGAGAATGCCGTCAAGCACCTGCAGCGCCTCTACGACGACCTGCTGCGGGCGCCGGCTCCCAAGCCCTCTACCACCGGTGCCGGCGGCGATTCGGCGCTCTCCAAGGTCGCCGGGCTGTTCGGCAAGCGCAAGGCAGCCGCGCCCGAGGCGCCGGCCAAGCCGGCGGTCATGGGACTCTACTTCTGGGGCGGTGTGGGACGCGGCAAGACCTATCTGGTCGACGTCTTCTTCGAGTCGCTGCCGTTCGAGCGCAAGATGCGCACCCATTTCAACCGCTTCATGCAGCGCGTTCACCGTGAGCTCGACGCCCACAAGGGCGAGAAGAACCCGCTGACCCAGATCGCCGTGCAGTTCGCGCGCGAGGCGCGGGTGATCTGCTTCGACGAGTTCTACGTCAAGGACATCACCGACGCCATGATCCTGGGCAATCTGATGGAGGCGCTGTTCGCCCAGGGCGTGGTACTGGTGGCGACCTCCAATATCGTGCCCGACGACCTCTACAAGGATGGCCTGCAGCGTTCGCGCTTCCTGCCGGCGATCGATCTGCTCAAGCGCAATTGCGAGGTGGTCAATGTCGACTCCGGGGTCGACTACCGCCTTCGCGCGCTGGAGCAGGTGGAGATCTTTCACTCGCCGCTGGACGACGAGGCCGAGCGCTCGCTGGCCAGGAGTTTCCGGTCGGTTGCCGGTAGCGAAGGGCGCGAGAATGCCAAGCTCACCATCAACCATCGCGAGTTGAGCGCGCGCCGGCTGTGCGAGGGGGTGGTGTGGTTCGACTTCAAGGCGATCTGCGACGGGCCGCGTAGCCAGAACGACTACATCGAACTGTCGCGGGAGTACCACACGGTGCTGGTCTCCAAGGTGCCGCGCATGGGGGCGGGCAGCGACGACCAGGCACGTCGCTTCATCAGCATGGTCGACGAGTTCTACGACCGCGCGGTGAAGCTGCTGCTCTCGGCGGAGACCGAGGTGGAGTCGCTCTACACCGGTGGCAACCTCAGCTTCGAGTTCGAGCGGACGCTGTCGCGGCTGCAGGAGATGCAGTCGCGGGACTATCTGGCGCTGGCTCACAAGCCTTGAAGGGCAGGGCATGACGGGGCGGCGCGAGACAGGCTCGTATCCCTCTTTCGCCGCTCGAGGGGCTCGTGTACAATGCGCGCTCTTCGATCCGTTGTCGCTCCTGTCGGGAGGGGCAACCCAAGAAAAATAGGGATGGTCGAGAAGCCTGGCTTCGAGACCCAAATACGATTATTTGGTGAAACACTCATGAAGACGTTCAGTGCCAAGCCGCAAACCGTGCAGCGCGACTGGTATGTCGTCGATGCATCGGGCAAGACGCTCGGTCGTCTGGCGACGGAGATCGCCCGTCGCCTGCGTGGCAAACACAAGCCGGAATACACCCCGCACGTCGACACCGGCGATTACATCGTCGTGGTCAACGCCGAGAAGGTGCACGTCACCGGCAACAAGGCGCAAGCCAAGAATTACTACCGTCATACCGGTTACCCGGGCGGCCTGCGCTCCATGTCGTTCGAGAAGCTGATCGACCACGCTCCTGAGCGTGTGATCGAGAGCGCCGTCAAGGGTATGCTGCCCAAGGGCCCGCTGGGTCGTGCCATGTACGCCAAGCTCAAGGTGTACGCTGGTACCGAACATCCGCACGCCGCGCAGCAGCCGCAAGAACTGAACATCTGAGGGTAGACCGCAATGGCACAACAGTACTACGGCACCGGGCGTCGCAAGACCTCCACCGCTCGTGTGTTCCTCAAGCCGGGCACCGGCAAGATCACCGTCAACAGCCGTGAGCTGGGCGAATACTTCGGTCGCGTCACCGCGCAGATGGTCGTGCGTCAGCCGCTCGAGCTGACCGAGACCACCGGCCAGTTCGACGTCTACATCACCGTCCAGGGTGGCGGCGGTTCGGCCCAGGCCGGCGCCATTCGTCACGGCATCACCCGTGCGCTGATGGACTACAACGAAGAGCTGCGCAAGCCGCTGCGTGCGGCTGGCTACGTGACCCGCGACGCGCGCGAAGTCGAGCGTAAGAAAGTCGGTCTGCGTAAAGCCCGCCGTCGTCCGCAGTTCTCCAAGCGCTGATCCGTCCCGGATCCCACGCGCGCTCGACGCCCGACTCACCATGGTCGGGCGTTTTGCTGTTGGTACCTTTGCTGGCGATGCCGGTGCGCTGGCCGTGCGGTCAGCGAGCCCCTGGCGGGTTGCCCGCCGTGTTATCATTGACAGCTGAATCAATGCGAGGAATGTTTCATGGGTGTAGTGGCCAAGCGATCGTCGATGACTTTCTACTCCGGCAGCGATGATCACTTCAGTCATCGCGTGAGAATCGTGCTGGCCGAAAAGGGGGTTGCCGTCGATATCCTGGATGTCTCGGCCGACGAGCACAACGCCGAGCTCGCCGATCTCAACCCCTACAACAGCGTGCCCACGCTGCTCGATCGTGACCTGGTGCTCTACGAGTCCAAGGTGATGATGGAGTATCTCGACGAGCGCTTCCCGCATCCGCCGCTGCTGCCGGTCTATCCGGTGGCGCGCGCGCAGAGCCGCCTGTGGATGCATCGCATCGAACGCGAGTGGTGCCCGCTGGTCGAGCAGATCCAGCAGGGTTCCAAGAAGGACGCCGAGAAAGCGCGCAAGGAGCTGCGTGAGAGCCTGGCGGGCATCTCGCCGATCTTCGAGGACATGCCCTATTTCATGAGCGAAGAGTTCACTCTGGTCGACTGCTGCATCGCGCCGATTCTGTGGCGTCTGCCGACGCTGGGCGTGGAGCTGCCGGAGAAGCAGGTCAAGCCGCTGATGAGCTACATGGAGCGCGTGTTCGCGCGCGATGCCTTCAAGGCGTCGCTGTCCGAGTCCGAACGTGAAATGCGCAGCTGAGACCGCTCGCCGGTCAAGCCGCTCGAGAAGGAGGTGACATGCTGACCAGTCGTCCCTATCTGGCGCGAGCCCTGTACGAATGGCTGCTCGACAACGATCAGACGCCTTACATCGTGGTCGACGCCGGCAAGCCGGGCGTGCGCGTGCCTCAGCAGTTCGTGCAGAACGGCCAGATCGTGCTCAATATCGCCCCGGCTGCGGTGCGCGACCTGCAGATCGACAATGCCGCGCTGACCTTCGGTGCCCGCTTCAGCGGCCAGCCGATGCAGGTGGTGGTGCCGACCGATGCCCTGATCGCCATCTATGCGCGTGAGAATGGCGTCGGCATGGTGTTCGGGCAGGAGCCTGTAATGCCCGAGTTCGCCGCCGAGGAAGAAGCGGAGCTGGAAGACGATGGCCGTCCGTCGCTCGAGAGCGTCGACGATGCCTCGGCCAGCGCCGAGGCGTCTGACGCCGACGACGGGCCGCGTCCCGAGAAGGGCAAGCCGTCGCTGCGTATCGTCAAGTAGTCGGCTGACGCCACGCCTGCCATTGCGCAGAAATCAAAAACCGCCGCCGAGTCGATCTCGGCGGCGGTTTTTTCATGCCTTGCCTAATCTCGTCAAAGTCGCGCTGGCTCGAGCCAGCGCTGACGGCCTTTCTACCAATCCTAGTTGAGGTATTCGAAGACCTTGACGATACGCTGCACGCCGCCGACACCCGAGGCGGCGTTGACCACTTCACCGGCCTGTTTCTGGGTCACCAGGCCCATCAGGTAGACCGTGCCATTCTCGGTGATCACGCGGATCAGGTTGGCATCGATATCCTCGTTGGCGACCAGGTTGGCCTTGATGCGTCCGGTGATCCAGGTGTCATTCATGCGCTGGCTGAGCGGGGTGTTGGCCGAGACCATCAGCTCGTTGTGGACCTGGCGCACGCTGCGCACCTGCTGAACGATCTCGCCGGCTTTCTGCTTGAGCTCCTGGCTCGGCACCTGGCCGGTCAGCAGCACATTGCTGTTGTAGCTGTCGATGTTGATGTGGGCATCGCCGAAGCGCGCATCGGCCGCCTGCAGATCACTGTAGATCTTGCTCTGGATGGTGCTGTCCTCGACCTTCGCCCCCGGTGTGCGCTCGGCGTAGTTCTCCTGGGTGTTCTGGCTGGCACAGCCGCCCAGGGTGAGCAGGGCGATCACGCATGCGGAGAGAATCAGTGTCTTCTTCATGGGGTTCACTCGTTGCTACCGAAAAGTTGTTGATCGATCAAGTCGCACAGGCAGTGGATGACCAGCAGGTGGACCTCCTGGATGCGTGCGGTAGAGGTCGCCGGCACGCGGATCTCGCAATCTTCCTGGCCCAGCAGCGAGGCCATATCACCGCCATCGCGGCCGGTCAGCGCGACCACGCTCATCTCGCGGTCATGCGCTGCCTGGATCGCCTGTACCACGTTGGCCGAGTTGCCGCTGGTGGAGATGGCGAGCAGGATGTCGCCCGGCTGACCGAGGGCGCGGATCTGCTTGGAGAAGACGTCGTTATAGCTGTAGTCGTTGGCGATCGAGGTCAGCGTCGAGGTGTCGGTGGTCAGGGCCAGGGCCGGCAGGCTGGGGCGCTCGCGCTCGAAGCGGTTGAGCAGCTCCGAGGAGAAGTGCTGGCTGTCGCCGGCGCTGCCGCCGTTGCCACAGGCCAGGATCTTGCCCTCGCTGACCAGGCACTGGACCATCATCTGGCTGGCGACCTCGATGAAGGGCGGAAGCACCTCGCTGGCGTAGGTCTTGGTGTCGATGCTGGCGTTGAAGTGATCGAGTATGCGTGCTTGAAAGTCCATGGATCGCCTATTGGACGGTTAATATGCGTCGAATGCGGCACGAATCCAGTCGAATTCGAGATCGGGCTGGCTGCCGGTGACGCCGACGACGTCGAAGCGGCACGGACATGATAGCCGCTGTGCCTGGAGATAAAAACGCGCCGCGCGGACGAGGCGGCGCTGCTTGGCGGCGGTGATCGTCTCCATCGGGTCGCCGTAGTCGGAGCGCCGGCGATGGCGCACCTCGACGAACACCAGGGTGTCGCCGTCGCGCATCACCAGGTCGATCTCGCCGCCCTTGGCGTGCTGGTTGCTGGCCACCAGCGTGAGGCCGTGGTTGGCCAGCCAGCGGGCGGCGGCCTGTTCCACCGCCAGCCCACGAGCGCGGGCGTCAGTTCCCGCCGGCATCGCCGTTGCCATTCGTTGCCGGGCCGAGCGGATCCCCCGGCACGCCATCCGTACCATTACCGGTCGTGGCACTGGCGTTCGGGGTGGCGCTGTTGCTGCTACCGCTCGACGTCTGCTGCGGGGTGCCGGCGTTGCTGCCGTCGCCCAGCGTCGCCCCTGGAGAGGCAAGCAGCGGCTGGGGCACGCCGGCCTGGAACACGGCCCAGGGCAGGGTGCGCTGGATGCGCCCGTCTTCGCGCGCCTGCAGGTTACCGGTGGCGCCGTACACCTGGGTGCTGGGTAGCGCCTGCAGCAGCGGCAGGCGGCGCGCCAGCTCCAGAGCGTCCACACCCATGGCGTTGAGCTTGAGTAGACCGGGGTCGTCCTGGGTCGCCAGCTGGCGGTAGGTGGTGGCGTAGGGCAGGGCGTCGACCCCGCCGGCGGCGGCGTCCGGAATCATCCACGGCAGGTCGACGAACTGGACGTCGTTGAGATCATGGTCGGCGCGCGGCTGCGGCGTGCCCTCGTAGATCTGCGAGGTGGCGTAGACCGGCAGCTTGCCGGCGTAGTAGAAGTCGAGGGTCGGCGGAACCTGGCGGGCGTAGCTGGGCAGTGCGAGCAGGAACAGCATGTCCGGTTTCGATGAGCCGCCTTTGAGCATCCGGCTGACCGCCTTGGTGACCGAACCCGAGGGATCGTAACTGACCACCGAGGCGAGCTGTCCGCCGTCTTGCTGCCAGCGGTCGCGGAACGCCGCCAGTACCCGTGAGCCCCACTCGTTGTCGGGGACCAGAATGCCGGCGTGGCGGTGACCGTCGAGATAGGCGCGTTGGGCCACCTGGCGCGCTTCGTCCTCGGCGGAGAGGCCGTACTGGAACAGCTCGGCGGCCTGGTTGCGCGCGTGCTCGCCGTAGTTCAGGGCCAGTGTCGGCAGGGGCACGCTGGCGCGGGTCTCCAGTTGATTGACCTTGTCCTTGCTCAACGGGCCGATGACCGCCTGGGCGCCGCCGAGGGTGGCCTGGGCGTAGAGGGCATCGATGTCCTGCTGGCTCGAGTCGATGAAGGTGAGCGCTGGCACCTTCTCGCCCTGGGCGCGGGCGTCGTCCAGGCGCGCTTCCATGCCTTGGCGGATCGCTTTGGCGACATTGGCCAGCGGGCCGCTCTCGGGCAGCAGCACGGCGACGCGGTCGATCTGACGCCCCTCGACCTGATGCAGGGCGCTGAGCTCCTGCGGCAGGCGGCGATTGGCCGGGTGGTCAGGATAGCGGCTGCGCCACTGGTCGAGGCGGTCGAACAGGCCCGCGACGTCGCCGCTGGCGCTGCGGTAGAGGCGCGCCAGGGCGACCCAGCCCTGGGTGAGGGAGTCGTTGCTGCTGGCGGCGAGGGTGTCGAGGCCGGCGGGGCTCAGGCGTGACAGCGGCTTCCAGATCTCGTCGTTGAGCTCATAGGGGGCGTTGTCGCGCTGCAGGCCAATGAGCAGATCCGCGGCGGCCTCCGGCTCGCCGATCATGTCCAGTGCGATGCCGCGGCGATAGCGCAGCGTCTGGGCGTCGGCAGTGGGGATGGCAATGCCGCTGTCGAGGATGTCGGTGGCGCGGACCACGCTCCAGCCATCCTTCTCGGCGAGGCCGGCATCCGACATCACCAGCGCCCAGCGCACGCGCAGGTCGGGATCGAGCTGGGCGCCGTCGATCTGTCCCGCGATCTGCAGCGCCTGCCGGGTATCCCCCTGGCGTGCTAGAATCTCCGCCGCCTGCAGGCGCGTGGCCGCAGCCTGCTGGCCGCTCTGGCTGCGGGCCTGGTCGAGCAGCGTCTGGGCGTCGGGGCCGCTGCTGCCCGGCATCATGCCGGTTCCGGCGCAGCCGGCCAGGATCAAGGCTGCCATCGCCGGCAGGAGAAGTCGCCGCAGGGCGTAACGCATAATGTCTGTCCCTTTTCCGTATTTGAGAGGCCGTGCGCTGTCGCGCCCCAGTGGCAGTGACGGTGGCCGGCCTCGGTTCCCTCGTTCCGCCGGCGACTGCCGGCCAGCGGCGGCCGTCGAAACGACTCCCTGAACTCTCGCTGCCGAGCGCCCTTGGCGAGGGCGAGGCGCTACGCGGCGACAACGCGAGACGGCGTCGACCCGAGCGACGAGCGGATCGTGCGCGAGACGCCTGGTACAGGATCTTCCCCATGCACCGCAACCCGGATGTTACCGAATGAGCGAGACAAATGAAGGCGTATTGTACGTGGTCGCTACGCCGATTGGGAATCTCGAGGACCTGAGTGCCCGCGCCGCGCGGGTGCTGAGTGAGGTCGACCGGATCGCCGCCGAGGATACCCGGCATACCCAGCGCCTGCTGCGTCACCTGGGGATCGAGCGGCCGCTGGTCTCTCTCCACGAGCACAACGAGGCCGCCCGCGCCGAGTGGCTGCGCGAGCGGCTGGCGGCGGGTGAGCAGCTGGCGCTGGTCAGCGATGCCGGCACGCCGCTGATCTCCGACCCGGGATTCGTGCTGGTGCGCGAGCTGCGCCGCAGCGGTTTCCGGGTGGTGCCGGTGCCCGGCGCCTGCGCACTGGTGGCGGCGCTCAGCGTTGCCGGGCTGCCGACCGATCGCTTTCTCTTCGAAGGCTTTCTGCCGGCCAAGTCGACGGCGCGCCGACGCCAGCTGGAAGCGGACGCCGAGCGTACCGAGACGCGTGTCTTCTATGAGTCGCCGCACCGGATTCGCGATCTGCTCGCCGACCTGGAAGCGACTCTGGGGGCGCGCCGGGTGGTGCTGGCACGGGAGCTGACCAAGACCTTCGAGACGCTGCTCGAGGGCACGCCCGGCGAGCTGCTGGCGCGCATGGCGGAAGATCCGGACCAGACCCGCGGCGAGTTCGTGGTCATGGTGGCCGGTGCCGCGGCGGCCGAGCTCGCCGCGGATGCCGCCGAGGGCGAAGCGCTGATCGCCGCGATGCTGGCCGAGGGGGTGGGCGTCAAGAGTGCCGCGGCGGTGGCGACACGGCTGCTCGGCGGGCGCCGCAAACAGTGGTATCAGTTGGCCCTGACGCAGCAGTCCGAGGCGCCATGAGACACGCCTGGCGCGTCGCCGTTCGGCGACAGGTGGGGCGCTGCGCATCGATGGCTGCAGCCCAGTGTTGAGAGGGGCAGGGGGGGCTGCTATTCTTGCGCGCTTGGGAGTTGGCCAGACAGTCGCCGCCGGTTGATCCGGGGGAGGAAAGTCCGGGCTCCATAGGGCGAGGTGCCAGGTAACGCCTGGGCGGCGCAAGCCGACGGCCAGTGCAGCAGAGAGTAGACCGCCTAAGCCGCTTCGGCGGCCGGTAAGGGTGAAAGGGTGCGGTAAGAGCGCACCGCGCGCCTGGTAACAGTGCGTGGCACGGTAAACCCCACCTGGAGCAAGACCAAATAGGGATCCTTCGGCGCGGCCCGCGCTGGATCCGGGTAGGTTGCTCGAGAGGTATGGCGACGTACCTCCTAGATGAATGACTGTCCTCGACAGAACCCGGCTTATCGGCCGACTCCCTCCTCTTTTTTCGCCGTTCGAATACCGAGATCCGCATGCTGCACCGCGACAAGGCTCCACAGGCACCCGACGATGGCGCGGCCGGCTCGCCGGACTACCGCCACACCAGTGTGCTGCTCGATGGCGCGGTCGAGGCGCTGGTGCAGGCACCGAACGGCTGCTACCTGGATGGTACCTTCGGTCGTGGCGGCCACTCGCGGGCGATTCTCGAACGTCTCGCCCCTGACGGGCGGCTGCTGGCGATCGATCGTGACCCTGCCGCGCTGGCCGCGGCCGCGGCGATCTCCGATCCTCGCTTTGACATTCGCCCGGGGGTCTTCGCCGAGCTCGATCAGCACGCCGCAGCCGCGGGTCTGATGGGCAAGCTCGATGGCGTGCTGCTCGATGTCGGCGTCTCTTCGCCGCAGCTCGACGACCCCGAGCGCGGCTTCAGCTTCCTGCGTGATGGCCCCCTCGACATGCGCATGGACCCCAGCTCCGGGGTCGGTGCCGCGGCCTGGATCGCGCGCAGCGACGAGCAGGAGATGGCGCGGGTGTTCAAGACCTACGGCGAGGAGCGCTTCGCCAAGCGTATCGCGCGGGCCATCGTCGCGGCGCGCCGTGAGGCACCGATCGCGCGTACCCAGCAGCTGGCCGAGATCGTCAAGGCCGCGCATCCGGCCTGGGAGAAGGGCAAGCATCCGGCGACCCGGGTCTTCCAGGCGATTCGCATCCATCTCAACGACGAGCTGGGGCAGCTCGAGCGTGCGCTGAGCGCCGCGCTGGAGACCCTCGCCCCGGGTGGTCGCCTGGTGGTGATCAGCTTTCACTCCCTCGAGGATCGGCTGGTCAAGCGCTTCATTCGTGATCAATCCCGCGGCGACACCCACTTGCCCCGCGGCATGCCGATACGCGAGGATCAGCTCAACAAGCGGCTCAAGCCGGTGGGCAAGGCACTGCGTCCCGGTGAGCGCGAAGTCGATGGCAATCCCCGTGCGCGCAGCGCGGTGATGCGCATCGCCGAGAAGTTGGCGTAAAGGAGCTCCATGGCCGTTCAAGGAAGACGCAGGCCCCCACTCTATGGGGACTGGCCATTCGCCCGCCGCACGGGCACCCGTTCGATCATCCTGATCCTGCTCATCGTCGCTATCCTCGCCAGTGCGCTGGCGATCATCAGCACGTCCCACCTCACCCGCCTGCAGTACGCACGACTGCAGAAGCTCGAGAACCAGCGCGATGCGCTGCAGACCGAGTGGGGGCGCCTGCTGCTGGAGGAGAGCACCTGGTCGTCGCCGGCCCGCATCGAGGCGCTCGCCAGCAAGCGCCTGGACATGCGCGTGCCGAGCGTGGGTGACGTCAAGGTCATCACCCCATGAGCGCCACGCGCCGACGCACCGCTACCCCCAAATCCCGCGCCGCGAATGCGCCGCTGGGGGGCGGCCGCTACTGGTTCATGCTGTGCATCATTCTGGTCGCCCTCGCTGCCCTGGTGGGGCGCGTGGTCTATCTGCAGGTGATCGACCGCAGCTTCCTGCAGGATCAGGGCGATGCACGCACCCTGCGGGTGGAGTCGATCGGTGCCCACCGCGGCATGATCAGCGATCGCAACGGTGACCCGCTGGCGATCTCGACCCCGGTGGTCACGCTTTGGGCCAACCCGCAGGAGCTGCCTACCGACCCGATCCAGCTCACCATGCTGGCCCAGGCGCTCAAGGTCGACCCGCAAGAGCTGCGCGATCGCGTTGGCCGCTACGCCCAGAAGGAATTCATGTATCTGCGGCGTCAGCTCACCCCGGCCCAGGCCCAGCCGGCGATTGATCTGCAGGTGCCCGGGGTCTACGCCCGCGACGAGTACAAGCGCTACTACCCGGCGGGCGAGGTGGCGGCCCAGCTGGTCGGAGTGACCAATGTCGACGACCGCGGGCAGGAGGGGCTGGAGCTGGCCTACAACCGCTATCTGACCGGCGAGCCGGGCAAGCGTCGCGTGCTGCAGGACCGCAAGGGGCGGCTGGTGCGCGACCTGCACCTGATCAAGGATGCTCGACCCGGCGGTGACCTCAAGCTATCGATCGATCTGCGCCTGCAGTACATGGCCTACCGTGAGCTCGCCGCCGGGGTGCGCGAGAACGACGCCGACGGTGGCTCGCTGGTGATGCTCGATGCCCGCACCGGTGAGGTGCTGGCGATGGCCAACTTGCCCTCCTACAACCCCAACAATCGCTCCGACGTCGACGTGCGCGGGCTGCGCAACCAGGCGATCACCGATGCCATCGAGCCGGGCTCGGTGATGAAGCCGCTGGCGATGTCGGCGGCGCTGGCCTCCGGTAAGTACACCCCGCAGAGTGTCATCGACACCTCGCCCGGGTGGATGGTGGTGGATGGCTACACGATTCGTGACTTCCGCAACTACGGTAAGCTCACCCCGGCGGGGATTCTGTTGCACTCCTCCAACATCGGCATGGCGCACATCGCGCTGTCGCTGCCCAAGGACACCATCTGGAACCGTTATCGCCAACTCGGCCTGGGCCAGTCGCCGGGCACCGGTTTCCCGGGTGAGAACAGTGGCAGCCTGCCGTCGCTGACCAATCTGCCGCGTAGCGCCCAGGCAGCGATGGCCTACGGCTACGGCATCGCGGTCACGCCGCTGCAGCTGGCCAGCGCCTATACCGCGATCGCCAATGACGGCAAACGCCTGCATCCGTCGCTGCTCAAGCTCAGTGGCGAGCCGGAGAGCGACCAGGTGATGGCGCCCAAGGTGGCGCACGAGCTGCTCCAGATGATGGAGCAGATCGTCAAGCCCAATGCTGGCGGCCATCTGGCGATGGTTCCCGGTTACCAGATCGCAGGCAAGACCGGTACGGTGCGCAAGGTCACCAGTACCGGCTATCAGAAGACCGCCTATCGCGGGCTGTTCGCCGGTATTGCGCCGGCCAACAATCCGCGCATCGTCACTGTGGTGATGATCGACAATCCCAAGAAGGGCGATTATTACGGTGGCCTGGTCGCTGCGCCGGTGTTCAGCCGCGTGGTTGGCAGCGCCCTGCGTCTGCTCGATGTGCCGCCGGACCAGCCCGAAGAGGAGACGGCACCATGACGCTCGAAGTCGAAGTCTCGCGTCTGATCCAGGCGCTCGCGTCGCTGTGGCCGGAGGCTGACCTGGTGTCACTGCGACGACGTCTGGCCGATGCCGACAGCGTAGCCCTGGCCCTCGATAGTCGCGATGTGAGCGGCGGCGGTGAGCTGTTCGTCGCGCTGCCCGGGGTGGATCGCGACGGACGCGAGTTCATTGCCGCGGCGCTCGAGCAGGGCGCGGTGCTGGTGCTGGCCGAGGCCCACGGGCTCGATATCGCGTGGCACGAGGACGCCCGCGTGATGGCGCTACCGGGGCTTGCCGGACGGCTGTCCGAGTTCGGCCGCCAGCTGTTCGCGGTGCCCGACGGCCTGACACTGATCGGTGTCACCGGCACCAATGGCAAGAGTTCGGTCACCCACTATATCGCCACCCTGCTGGAGGCCGTGGGGCGGCCGGCGGCGGTGATCGGCACCCTCGGTTATGGCCGCCCGCAGCGACTCAAGGCAGCGCGCCAGACCACGCCGGGGCCGCTCGAACTGCAGCAGATGCTGGGCGAGCTCGCCCGTGAGGGGGTCGAAACCGTGGCCATGGAGGTCTCCTCCCACGCCCTGGCCCAGGAGCGTCTCGGCGATACCCCGATCGAGGTCGCGGTCTTCACCAATCTGAGTCGTGACCATCTCGACTATCACGGCAGCATGGCCGCCTACGCTGCGGCCAAGGCGAAGCTGTTCCGCCGCGAGTCCCTGCGGCTGGCAGTGGTCAATGCCGACGATCCGCTGGCGCGATTGATGCTGGCGGGTCTGTCCTCCGGAGTGCGGGTGCTGGCCACCGGCGCGGCGGAGGCGACCACGCTGCGGGTGGCCGGCTGCGAGACGCTGCCGCAGGGGCTGCACGCGGTGGTCGCTTCGCCGGAAGACGAGCATCTGCTCGAACTGCCGCTGATGGGACGCTTCAATCTCGATAATGCGCTGCTGGCGATGGTCACGCTTTATGGCCTGGGTGTGCCGCTGGCGTCGCTATGGCCGGCGGCACAGACGCTGTCGCCGGTGCCCGGGCGCATGCAGCGGCTGCCGCGCGACCCTGATAGTGAAATGCCCAGCGTGGTGATCGACTACGCCCACACCCCGGATGCGCTGGACAATGCCCTGACCGCGCTGCGTGAGCATCTGCCGGCCCAGGCGGACAGCCAGCTATGGTGCGTGTTCGGCTGTGGCGGCGACCGCGACAGCGGCAAGCGACCCCTGATGGCAGCGGTCGCCGAGCGCCACGCCGACCGGCTGGTGGTGACCGACGACAATCCGCGTAGCGAGAACCCGGCGACCATTCGCGGCGAGATCGTCGCCGGTCTGTCGCCCGCGGCGGCGGCGAACGCCTGGTCGATCGATGGCCGTGGCGAGGCGATCCGGCGAGTGATCGCCGAGGCTGGCCCCCACGATATCGTGCTGATCGCCGGCAAGGGGCACGAGGATTACCAGGAGATCGCCGGTGTGCGCCACCCGTTCGACGATCTTGAGCAGGCGCGGGCGGCGTGCGCGCAGCGGGAGGCGCAGGCGTGAACCTGAGCTTGAGCGCCATCGCCGCGACCCTGGGAGCGCCCGGGGTCGCTGAGGATAGTGAGGTCGCACGCATCGTCACCGACACCCGTGAGCTTGCCCCGGGGGATCTGCTGGTGGCGCTCCAGGGCGAGCGCTTCGATGCGCACGACTTCCTCGCCATGGCGCGGGAGCGCGGTGCGGTGGGGGCAGTGGTCGCGCGTCCGGTGGCCGATCCGCTGGCACAGATCCTGGTGCCGGATACCCGTCTGGCATTGGGACTGCTGGCGCGGGCGCACCGGCTTGCCTGGGCAGGCGAGCTGGTGGCGGTCACCGGTAACAGCGGCAAGACTACGGTCAAGGAGCTGCTCGCGGCGATTCTCTCCCGGCGCGCCCCGACCCTGGCCACCCGCGGCAATCTCAACAACGACATCGGCGCGCCGCTGACCCTGCTGGGGCTGCGCGCGACCCACCGTTACGCCGCGGTGGAGCTGGGCGCCAACCATCTCGGCGAGATCGCCTGGACCACGGCGCTGGCCCGGCCGCAGGTGGCGATCATCACCAACGTCACCGGCGCCCATGTCGGCGAGTTCGGCGGCATGGGGCAGATCGCCCAGGCCAAGGGCGAGATCCTCGCCGGCCTGGGTCGTGACGGCGTCGCTGTGCTCGACCGCCAGGAGCACTATTTTCCCGTGTGGCGGGCACTGGCGGGGAGCGCCCGCGTGCTCGATATCGCCATCGATGCCCCGGCCGCCGTCACCGCCCACGATCTGGTCTGTGATGACGCCGGGCGGTATGCTTTCACGCTCTCGCTGCCGGACGCTCCGGCGCTGACGGTGAAGCTGGCGCTGATCGGGCGCCACAATGTGCGCAATGCGCTGGTGGCGGCGGCGGCGGCCCACGCACTCGGTTTCGCGCCGGCGGAGATCGTCGCCGGGCTCGTGGCCACCACCGCGATGAGTGGGCGCATGCAGGTGGTGGCAGGCGTACGCGGCAGCCGCCTGATCGACGACAGCTACAACGCCAACCCCGGTGCCATGCGCGCCGCGCTGGAGACGCTGGCGACCCTGCCGGCGCCGCGCTGGTGCTTCCTCGGCGCCATGGGGGAGATGGGGGCCGAGTCGGCCGCGCTGCACGCCGAGGTGGGGCGCACCGCGCGCGATCTCGGTATCGATTGTCTGGGTACGTTCGGGGAACCCGCGCGTGCCGCAGCCGAGGCCTTCGGTGACGAAGGCCGCCATTTCGACGACTGGGCGGCGCTCGAGCGCTTCGCCCGTGATCAGATGCCTTCCCACGCCAGCGTGCTGGTCAAGGGATCGCGTAGTGCCGGCATGGAAAGACTCGTGGCCGCGCTGCGTGACGACGCCTCAAGGTGAATCGGACTCATGCTGCTTTTTCTGGCTGAACTGCTGACGCATTTTCAAAGTGCCTTCAACGTCTTCGGTTATCTCACCCTGCGAATCATCCTGGGGACGCTGACGGCACTGTTCCTGAGCCTGTGGATGGGGCCGCAGATGATCAAGCGCCTGGTCGAGCGCCAGATCGGTCAGGCGGTGCGCGACGATGGCCCGCAGTCACACCTCTCCAAGGCCGGTACGCCGACCATGGGCGGTGCGCTGATCCTGATCTCGATCGCCGTGAGCACCCTGCTGTGGGGCGATCTGACCAACCATTACGTGTGGCTGGTGCTGGCGGTCACGCTGGGCTTCGGCGCGATCGGCTGGGTCGACGACTTCCGCAAGGTGGTGGAGAAGAATCCACGTGGCCTGCCTGCGCGCTGGAAGTACTTCTGGCAGTCGGTGATCGGTCTCGGTGCTGCGCTGGTGCTCTATTTCACCGCCGCCAGCCCGGTCGAGATCAGTCTGATCGTGCCGCTGTTCAAGGATGTGGTGATTCCGCTCGGCGGTTTCTTCGTCGTGCTCAGCTATCTGGTGATCGTCGGCAGCTCCAATGCGGTCAACCTGACCGACGGACTCGACGGTCTGGCGATCATGCCCACCGTGCTGGTGTCGATGGGGCTGGCGGTGTTCGCCTACGCCAGCGGCAATGCGGTATTCGCCCACTATCTACATATCCCTGAAGTCCCCGGGGCCGGCGAGCTGGCGGTCTTCTGCGGCACCATCGCCGGCGCGGGGCTCGGCTTTCTGTGGTTCAACACCTACCCGGCGCAGGTGTTCATGGGTGATGTCGGTGCGCTGGCACTGGGGGCTGCGCTGGGCGTGGTGGCGGTGATCGTGCGCCAGGAGATCGTGCTGTTCATCATGGGCGGGGTGTTCGTGATGGAGACGGTGTCGGTGATCCTGCAGGTGGGCTCCTACAAGCTGACCGGGCGGCGCATCTTCCGCATGGCGCCGCTGCATCACCACTTCGAACTCAAGGGGTGGCCCGAACCGCGCGTCATCGTGCGCTTCTGGATCGTCACCGTGATGCTGGTCCTGCTGGGGCTGGCGACGCTCAAGCTGCGCTGATCCCATGACCTCGATATCGCAGCGTGCCAACGACCTGCCTGCCGGCCCGCGCCTGGTGGTGGGCCTGGGCATCTCCGGGCGTGCCATCGCGCGCTTCCTGCGCGCGCGGGGCGAAGCCTTCGTGATGGCGGATACGCGCAGCGCACCGCCGGGGCTGGAGGCCTTCCGTGCCGATTTTCCCGAGGTGACGCTGCACCTGGGGGCTCTCGATACACTGGATCTGGACGCCTTTGCCGAGATCGCGGTGAGCCCGGGTGTGGATACCGTAAGCGCCGGGCTTTCGCCCTACCGGCACAAGCTGGTGGGGGAGATCGGGCTGTTCCGGCGCTACTGCCACGCGCCACTGGTGGCGATCACCGGCTCCAATGCCAAGTCCACGGTAACCACGCTGGTGGGTGAGATGGCCCAGGAAGCGGGGCTCGATATCGCCGTGGGCGGCAACCTGGGCGAGGCGGCGCTGGATCTGCTGCTCGATCGGCCCGAGGCGGCCTGGTTCGTGCTCGAACTCTCGAGCTTCCAGCTCGAGAGCCTCGACGCCCTGGATGCCCGCTGCGCCGCCTTTCTCAACCTCTCCGAGGACCATCTCGACCGGCATGGCGACATGGCCGGCTACCGCGCCGCCAAGGCCCGTATCTTCCGCGGCGCCGAGTGCGCGGTGGTCAACGCCGAGGATAGGGCGACCTGGCCCGACGACCCCCAACTGCCCTGTGTGAGTTTCACCCGGGCCGCACCTGTCAGCGCCAACGAGTGGGGCGTGGCGGTGCCCGCCGGGGCTGAAGAGCCCTGGCTGTGTCGTGGCACCGAGGGGCTGATGCCGGTGGCGACACTGGCCATGGCGGGGCGCCACAACCAGGCCAACGCCCTGGCGGCGGCGGCCATCGGCGAGGCGATGGGGCTGCCGTGGACGGCGATGCGCCAGGTGCTGACGCGTTTTGGCGGGCTGCCGCACCGCGGCGAGGTGGTGGTCGAGCGGCGCGGCGTGCGCTGGATCAACGACTCCAAGGGGACCAATGTGGGCGCCACCCTGGCCGCCATCGCCGGTGTCGGCGAAGGGCTCGCCGGGCGCCTGGTGTGGCTCGGCGGGGGTGTGGGCAAGGGTGCCGATTTCACCCCGCTGGCGCCGGCGCTGGCACGGCATGCGCGCGAGGCGGTGGTCTTCGGTCAGGATGCCGGGCGCCTGGCTGCGGCGCTCGGCGATCAACTGCCGGTGACCCGGGTCGAGACCCTGGCCGAGGCGATGCGCCGGGCCGCCGCCATCGCCGAGCCCGGTGACTGCGTGCTGCTGTCACCGGCCTGCGCCAGTCTCGATCAGTTCCCCAATTATCTGGCGCGCGGCGCGGCGTTCCGCGAGATTCTGGCGCAAGGGCAGGAAGCCACATGCTGAAAGGGCTGGAACAACGTTTCACCACCCGCCATCAATCCTTCGATGGCTGGCTGCTGCTGTCGGCGCTGGCGCTGATGCTGATCGGCTGGGTCATGGTCACCTCGGCCTCCACCGAGATCGCCGCCAGTCTCACCGGGAATCCCTACTATTTCAGTATCCGTCACGGCATCTTCGTGCTCGCGGCGATCGGGGTCGGCCTGCTGGCGGTGCGCCTGCCGCTGTGGTGGTGGCGCGAGAAGGGGCCCATGCTGCTGATCCTGGGGCTGGTGCTGCTGGTGCTGGTGCTGCTGGTGGGACGCGAGATCAACGGCAGTCGGCGCTGGATCCCGCTGGGCATCGTCAACGTCCAGGCCTCCGAGGTCGCCAAGCTGTTCATGATCGTCTACGTCGCCGGCTACCTCGAACGCTTCCTGCCCGAGGTGCGGCGCACCTGGGGCGCCTTCATGCGTCCGCTGGCGGTGATGGCGCTGATCGGCTTCCTGCTCATCCTGGAGCCGGACTACGGCGCCGTGGTGGTGATGACCGGCTGCGTGATGGGCATGCTGCTGCTCTCCGGGGCGCCGCTGTGGCGCTTTCTGCTGATCATGGTGGTGGTCGGCTCGGGGGCGGTGATGCTGGCCGTCGCCGAACCCTACCGTCTGCAGCGTATCACCAGTTTCGCCAATCCCTGGGCGGATCAGTACAACACCGGCTACCAGCTGACCCAGGCGCTGATCGCCTTCGGTCGCGGGCACTGGTTCGGTCTGGGCTTGGGCAATAGCGTACAGAAGCTCTTCTATCTGCCCGAGGCGCACACCGACTTCGTGTTCGCGGTGCTGGCCGAGGAGCTGGGGCTGTTCGGGGCGGTCGGGGTGATCCTGCTGTTCGCCCTGCTGGTGTTTCGCGCCTTCCGCATCGGACGCAAGGCGGAGCTGGCGCGGATGCCGTTCGCGGCTTACCTGTGCTACGGCATTGCCCTGGTGATCGGCGCCCAGGCCTTCATCAACATTTCGGTGAGCTCGGGCATGTTGCCGACCAAGGGTCTGACGTTGCCGCTGCTGAGCTACGGCGGCTCGAGCCTGATCGTCAGCGGTATCATGGTGGCGATGCTGTTCCGGGTCGACGCCGAAGTTCGCCGCAGCCAGCGGCGCGCCGCCGCGCCGCCACAGGGGCAGTCGTCGGCGGCGCCGGAGCGGCAGCCGCAGGGGGACGAGTCATGAGCCAACTCGAGCGCGTCCTGATCATGGCCGGCGGTACCGGCGGCCACGTGGTTCCGGCGCTGTCGCTGGCGCGGGCGCTGCGCCAGCGAGGCGTCACGGTGGAGTGGCTGGGCAGCCCGCGGGGCATCGAGAATCGACTGGTACCGGCGGCCGGGCTGGTGCTCCACCAGATCGACGTGGCCGGACTGCGCGGCAACGGCCTGGCCGGCTGGCTGGCGATACCGTGGCGCCTGAGCCGTGCCGTGATGCAGGCGCGCCGGGTGATCAGACGCTTCGATCCGCAGCTGGTGGTCGGGCTGGGCGGCTTCGCCAGCGGCCCCGGTGGGCTCGCTGCCCGGCTCTGTGGCAAGCCGCTACTGGTGCATGAACAGAATGCCATCGCCGGGTTGACCAATCGCGCCCTGGCGCGGCTGGCGACGCGCACCTATGCCGCCTTCCCGGGGGCTTTTCCAGCTTCGCGTGCCGAGGTGGTGGGTAATCCGGTACGCGAGGAGATCGCCCGCCTGGGCGAGTCACCGCGGCAGGCCGAGGCGATGGTTGGGAGGCCACTGCGGCTGCTGGTGTTGGGTGGTTCGCTGGGGGCGCAGGCGCTCAACGAGCGTCTGCCCGCGGCGCTGGCAGCGCGGCCTCCTGAGAGCCGCCCGGAGGTGCGCCATCAGGCTGGCCGTGACAAGGAGTCCGCGACCCAGACGCGCTACCAGGAGTCAGGGGTAAGCGCCGAGGTGAGCGACTTCATCGATGACATGGCCGAGGCCTACGCCTGGGCCGATCTGATCGTCTGTCGCGCCGGCGCGCTGACGATCGCCGAGCTGAGCGCGGCGGCCAAGCCGTCGCTGCTGGTGCCTTTCCCCCACGCGGTGGACGATCACCAGACACATAATGCGCGCCATCTGGTCGCGGCCGGTGGCGCCGAACTGATACAGCAGAGTGAGTTGACGCCGCAGCGGCTGACGCAGGCGCTCGACGCGCTGCTGCGCCCCGACGTGCTCGCGGAGATGGCGGTCCAGGCACGCCGGGTGGCTCATCTGGATGCCGTCGAGCGCATGCTCGAGGGCTGCATGGAGGTGGCAAGTGAGCGATAGCATCGAGAATCGTCCGGTACGTTCGCATCTGGGGATGCGACGGATCCGCGGGATTCACTTCGTCGGCATCGGCGGTGCCGGCATGTGTGGCATCGCCGAGGTGCTGGCCAACGAGGGCTACACCGTCAGCGGCAGCGATCTGCGCGAGTCGGCGGTGACCCAGCATCTGCGCGAGTGCGGCATTCGCGTGGCGATCGGGCATGCCGAGGTCAATGCCGAGGGCGCCGACGTGGTGGTGGTTTCCACCGCCGTGGATGCCAGCAACCCGGAGATCGCCTGGGCCCGCGAGCATCGCGTGCCGGTGGTGCGGCGCGCCGAGATGCTGGCCGAACTGATGCGCTTTCGTCACGGCATCGCGGTCGCTGGCACTCACGGCAAGACCACTACCACCAGTCTGCTGTCGACGCTGCTGGGCGAGGCGGGGCTCGATCCGACCTTCGTCATCGGCGGCAAGCTGACCAGCGCCGGCACCAATGCGCGTCTGGGCGCTGGCGAGTTTCTGGTCGCCGAAGCCGACGAGTCGGATGCTTCCTTTCTGCATCTGCAGCCGATGACCGCCATCGTCACCAACATCGATGCCGACCACATGGCGACCTATGATGGTGACTTCACACGCTTGAAGAACACCTTCATCGAGTTCCTCCACAACCTGCCGTTCTACGGCCGGGCAGTGCTGTGTGTCGATGACGACAACGTGCGTGAACTGCTGCCGCGGGTGCAGCGCCATTTCGTCACCTATGGTTTCAGTGAGGACGCCGACTTCCGCGTCAGCGAGTTCTGGCAGGAAGCAGGGGAGATCGGCTTCGTCGCGGTGCGCCCCGAGGGCCACGCCGACCTGCGCATTCGGCTGGCGATGCCGGGGGCGCACAATGCCCTCAACGCGCTGGCGGCGATCGCGGTGGCCACCGATGCCGGTGTCGCCGACGCCGATATCGTCACCGGCATGGCCTCCTTCGGCGGCGTCGGGCGGCGGTTCCAGGTGCATGGCCACTATCCGCTCAAGCGCGGCGGTGAGGTGATGCTGGTGGATGACTACGGTCACCATCCGCGTGAGGTCGAGATGGTGATCCGCGCGGTGCGCGCCGGCTGGCCGGAGCGCCGTCTGGTGATGGTCTATCAGCCGCACCGCTACAGCCGTACCCGGGATCTCTACGAAGACTTCGTGCGCGTGCTCTCGGGGGTCGACACGCTGCTGCTGTTGGATGTCTACAGCGCCGGCGAGGCGCCCATCCCCGGGGCCGAGGGCAAGATGCTGGCCGGCTCGATCCGCCAGCGTGGTCTGGTCGACCCGATGTTCGTCGAGGACAAGGCCGCGCTGCCCGATATGCTCTCCCATGTGTTGCGTTCCGACGACATCCTGATCACCCAGGGTGCCGGCGACGTGGGTGGCATTGCGCTCAAGCTGGCCGGCAGCGGCCTCGATCTCGACGAGGTGGTGCTTTGAGTTCCAGCTCGACCCGCCTGCCGGCCGCTGCGCAGAGGCGTCACCGATGAACGCCAACGCGCGGGGGGCGCTGATCGGCGTGCTGATGATCGTCGTGCTGCTCGGTGCCGGGGGGCGCGCGCTCTGGCTGTGGCTGGACAAGCCGATCGCCCGGGTCTCGATCAGCGGTGATCTCGAGTACGTCAGCGCCAGTTACCTGCAGCAGCAGCTGGCACCGCTGATCCGCGGCCACACCTGGCTATCCATCGATCTGCCGGCGCTGCGTGACCAGGCGCGCAAGATCCAGTGGCTGCGCGAGGTTAAGGTCACCCGCGAGTGGCCCAATGCGCTGCGCTTCGAACTCTACGAGCAGGACCCGGTGGCTCGCTGGAACGACGATGCGCTGCTCAACAGCCGCGGTCAGCCGTTCCTGCCCGGGCCGATCGAGGACTTCGGCCGGCGCCTGCCCGATCTCGGCGGCCCCGAGGGTAGCGGTCGCGAGGTGCTGGCCTACTACGACTCGCTGCGGCGTACGCTCTCCGATCTAGGGCTCGAGGTCACCCAGCTGCGGCTCGAAGCGCGCGGCGCCTGGCGCTTCCAGGTCAATGACAATGTCTGGGTCATCCTCGGGCGCAGCGATCTGGATACGCGACTGGCACGTTTCATCGCTGCCTGGCAGCGCCAGTTGGGTGCGCAGGCGTCGCAGATTCGCTACATCGATCTGCGTTATCCCAATGGCGTCGCGGTGGCCTGGCACGGAGAGACCCAAACCAGCGCCGAAGCCAACTAGATCGGTGGCGTGATCCCGACGTAGTCGTCTGCGATCGGGGGCACGCCCGCCGATCTTGGCCTTGCATCGTGGGAATGACACGGCGCAGAGCCTCGCCGGCGTTGCCATCTCGCTACACTTGCGGCAAAAAAAGCGGCCCTTGGCGTAGCCATTTCCCTTTTGTAGAAAAAGGGCTTACTGTGGCTTTTGTTTCAGCGATGGGCTGGTGAAAAAGGCCCGCTTGTTTCTATAATAAGCCGGAATCTTTATCGGCCCATTTTTAACGGGTTTTATCGGTGTTTGAGGAGCGATCCCGACCTATGGCAGGACAATCCAACGCTTCCAATATGGTGGTCGGGCTGGATATCGGAACATCCAAGGTGGTCGCCATCGTGGGGCAACCCACGGATGATGGTGGGCTAGAAATCGCCGGGATTGGTTCGCATCCTTCGCGTGGCATGAAGAAGGGTGTGGTGATCAACATCGAGTCTACCGTGCAGTCGATTCAGCGTGCCGTCGAGGAAGCCGAGCTGATGGCCGGCTGCGACATCCATTCCGTCTATGTCGGCATCGCCGGCAGCCACATCAGCTCGATGAACTCCGATGGCGTTGTCGCCATCAAGGAGCGCGAGGTCGGCCCCAGCGACATCGAGCGGGTGATCGACTCTGCCCGTGCCCGCGCCATTTCCGAAGGCCAGCGCGTGCTGCACGTCATCCCGCAGGAGTTCGCGATCGATACCCAGGAAGGGATCCGCGAGCCGCTGGGGATGTCCGGGGTACGCCTGGAAGCGCGGGTGCACCTGGTGACCGCGGCGCTCAATGCGGTCCAGAACATCGAGAAGTGCGTGCGCCGCTGCGGCCTCGAGGTCGACGACATCATTCTGGAGCAGATCGCTTCCAGTCACGCCGTGCTCACCGAAGACGAGCGCGAGCTGGGTGTATGCATGGTCGATATCGGTGGTGGTACCACCGATATCGCAGTGTTCACCGAAGGGGCGATTCGCCACACCGCGGTGATTCCGATCGCCGGCGATCAGGTCACCAATGATATCGCCATGGCCCTGCGCACGCCGACCCAGTATGCCGAAGACATCAAGGTCAAGTACGCCTGCGCGCTGACCCAGCTGGCCAGCAGCGACGAGATGATCAAGGTGCCGAGCGTCGGCGACCGCCCCTCCCGCGACCTGTCGCGACAAGCGCTTGCCGAGGTGGTCGAGCCGCGCTACGAGGAGCTCTTCACGCTGGTGCGCGAAGAGCTCAGGCGCAGCGGCTACGAGGATCTGGTCGCCGCCGGCGTGGTGCTGACCGGTGGCACCTCGCGCATGGAGGGGGTGGTCGAGCTGGCAGAGGAGATATTCCACATGCCGGTGCGCATCGCTTCCCCGCACAATGTGCGCGGTCTGGCCGACGTGGTGCGCAACCCGATTTATTCGACCGGGGTAGGTTTGCTACTCTACGGCATGCAAGACGCCAAGCACGCTCGCGCAGTATCAGCCCAGCCTCAACGGGAAGAGCACCTTCCTCGACGTGGAACCAGGGATGAGGTTTCCGCGTTGGCGCGGATCAAAGGCTGGTTTAAAGGAAATTTCTGACAGGCCGCGATGCGGTCTTGGAGACGGGGCAATGTTCGAACTAGTAGATAACGCACCTTCCAGTAGTGCAGTCATCAAAGTCATCGGTGTTGGCGGCGGTGGCGGCAATGCCGTCAACCACATGGTCGAGAGCAACATCGAGGGCGTCGAGTTCATCTGCGCCAACACCGATGCCCAGGCGCTCAAGCGCGTGGCGGCCAAGACCGTACTCCAGCTGGGTGGCGAGATCACCAAGGGCCTCGGTGCCGGTGCCAATCCGGAAGTTGGGCGCCAGGCGGCGATGGAAGACCGCGAGCGCATTGCCGAAATGCTGCAGGGCGCCGACATGGTCTTCATCACCGCCGGCATGGGTGGTGGCACGGGGACCGGCGGTGCGCCCGTGGTGGCCCAGGTGGCCAAGGAGCTGGGTATCCTGACCGTGGCGGTCGTCACGCGTCCGTTCCCGTTCGAAGGTCCCAAGCGCATGCGCGCGGCGGAAGAGGGCATGAAGGCGCTCTCCGAATACGTCGATTCGCTGATCACCATCCCCAACGAGAAACTGCTCTCGGTGCTGGGCAAGAATGCCAGTCTGCTGACCGCGTTCAGCGCCGCCAACGACGTGCTGCTGGGAGCGGTCCAGGGGATCGCCGAGCTGATCACCAGCCCCGGCATCATCAACGTCGACTTCGCCGATGTGCGCACTGTCATGTCCGAGATGGGTATGGCGATGATGGGCACCGGCGCCGCGACTGGCGAGAACCGTGCCCGCGAAGCGGCCGAGAAGGCGATTCGCAGCCCGCTGCTCGAAGATATCGACCTGCATGGCGCCCGCGGCATTCTGGTCAACATCACTGCCGGCCCGGACCTCTCCATCGGTGAGTTCAACGACGTCGGTGCGACGGTGCAGGAGTTCGCCTCCCAGGACGCCACCATCGTCGTGGGCACCTCGATCGACATGGAGATGTCCGACGAGCTGCGCGTGACAGTCGTGGCCGCTGGCCTGGATGCGCAGAAAGAGAAAGCGCTGCCGCGCGAGAGTGTGGCGTCGCGTCCCGAACCGACCGATTACCGCAAGCTGCAGCAGCCGGCCGTGATGCGCCAGCAGGCCGCCCGCGCCGAGCAGGAAGCGGCTGCAGCCAAGAAGCAGCAGAGCCAGGAGAAGCGCAAGTCTGCCGAGATGGATGACTATCTCGACATTCCGGCCTTCCTGCGGCGCCAGGCGGACTGAAAACAGAGCGTCACACGATGCTCATCATTCTGTCACGTCGATATGTTTGGTGAAACGGTCGTTCGGTGTTATAGTGAACACCGTTTTCAAACTATTTGACTGTCAGGTCGATGCCGATGATCAAACAACGAACGTTGCAGAACACGATCCGCGCCACGGGCGTGGGCCTCCATTCCGGAGAGAAAGTGTATCTGACGCTGCGTCCCGCGGCGCCCAATACGGGCATCGTGTTCGTACGCACCGATCTCGACCCTGTCGTGCAGATTCCCGCCGACGCCCAGAGCGTGACCGACACCAACCTGTGCACCGCGCTGTCACGGGATGGTGTGAAGGTGGCTACGGTCGAGCATCTGATGTCGGCATTCGCCGGCCTGGGCATCGATAATGCCTATGTCGAGCTGAGCGCTGCCGAAGTGCCGATCATGGATGGCAGCGCGGGTCCGTTCGTGTTCCTGATCCAGTCCGCCGGTATCGCCGAGCAGGCCGCGCCCAAGAAGTTCATCCGCATCAAGCGCGAGGTGACGGTCAGCGACAACGGCAAGCAGGCCACCTTCCTGCCGCACAACGGCTTCAAGGTGAGCTTCGCGATCGATTTCGATCATCCGGTGTTCGATCAGCAGAAGCAGACCGCCAGCGTCGATTTCTCCACGACGTCCTTCGTCAAGGAAGTGTCGCGGGCGCGTACCTTCGGCTTCATGCGTGATCTCGAATTCCTGCGTTCGCAGAATCTGGCCCTCGGCGGCAGCCTCGATAACGCCATCGTGGTCGACGACTATCGCATCGTGAACCAGGACGGCCTTCGCTACGAAGACGAGTTCGTCAAGCACAAGATGCTCGACGCCATCGGTGACCTCTATCAATTGGGCTACAGCCTGATCGGTGAGTTCCGCGGCTACAAGTCCGGCCATGGCCTCAACAATCAGCTCTGTCGTGAGCTGCTGGCACATCCCGAAGCTTTCGAGGTCGTGACCTTCGAGGAGGCCGCCGAGTCGGCGCCGATCTCCTACGCGGCTCCGGCGATGGCCTGACGACAAGCGTGTTTCGATCGTCGCCGCAGACGACAGCGCGGCCACGATCCACGAGAACGCCGACCCATTGGGTCGGCGTCTTCGTTTTCGGGGATGCTGCCGGGTGGTCGAGGGTACGTGCTGTTCGAGAGGGCGGTCTCTGCTGGCCTAGTGCGAGCTGTCGTTGCCGTCTTCGGACTCCGCAGGCGCGGCGTGGGAGGCGAGGCGGGTGAGGGCGCGCCGCAGTGGCGACTCCTCCATGCCCGCCGCGCACTGGTTCAGCGCATTGGCGCCGGCCGGGGTCAGGTGGCGGATCTGGCGCGGCGGGACCTTGACCGGACGCACCGGACGCACCTTGAGCGACAGCTTCATCACCGCTTCGAAGCCTGGCAACTGATGCAGCAGCTTGAGCAGGCGCGGCTGCTCGTAGCGCAGCCAGGTGAGCCAGGCTGCGCGATCGGTGATCAGCGTGAGCACGCCGTCGCGGTAGCCGCCGACGAACACGTGCTCGGCAACGTCCGGCGGCAACTGGCGACGCAGATGGCGTTGGGCGCGGTCGATCAGCGTGGCCATGCGCACCACGTCGCCGAGGCCGCTGGGCTGGCCGAGCAGATGGGAAACGGACTGGGCTCGAAAACGCTTAGCCTTTATACTCATCGGCTTGCACGCAGTGGGAAAAGTTCCCCCAAACCTATCACGACGCGGAGTTCGTCGACAGCATGACATCGGCCCATTCGCATTCCGGCCATACGGGCGCCCGCTGGCGACCCCGCCAGCGGGCGCACTGGTGGCTGGCCAGCGTGCTGGTGGGATGCCTGCTGCCAGCCGGATTGGTGCAGGCCGAGGCGCTGCGCCTGGCCGAGCGACTGGCCCAGGTCTACCTGATGGCGCCGGAGGAGATCCGCGCCGAGTCTCGCCGTGTCGCCCGTGCGCCGACCACGCACCCCCAGCCGCCGCGACTGGCGCTCCCGACGCTGGTCGGCGTGCTGCCGGCCTTGGTCGCAGTACGGCGCCTGGCGCACGACGCCTTCTCCCGCCGCGGCCCGCCACTTCCTGCCTGACTTTCATCGCTTGTCGCAGCGCCGCTACCGCCGTCTCGACGGCCGCGGAGGCGCCCATGAATGACGCAGGAACTCCATCATGTTGAACGTATTGGTCAAGAAACTGGTCGGCTCGAAGAACGAGCGCGACGTCAAGCGGATGCGCAAGCAGGTCACGGCGATCAATGCGCTGGAAGAGACCATCGCCGCGCTCGACGATGCCGCGCTCGCCGCCAAGACGGCTGAATTCCGCAGCCGTCTGGAAGCCGGCGAAAAGCACGACGCCCTGCTGCCAGAAGCCTTTGCCGTGGTGCGCGAGGCGAGCAAGCGGGTGCTCGGCATGCGTCACTTCGACGTCCAGATGGTCGGCGGCATGGCGCTGCACGACGGGCGTATCGCCGAGATGAAGACCGGTGAGGGCAAGACCCTCGTGGGTACCCTGGCGGTCTACTTCAACGCGCTGCCGGGCAAGGGCGTGCATGTGGTCACGGTCAACGACTACCTGGCCAGCCGTGACGCCAACTGGATGCGTCCGCTCTACGAATTCCTCGGTCTCAGCGTTGGCGTGATCGCCTCCGGGCAGCCCAACGAAGAGAAACGCAAGGCCTACGCCTGCGATATCACCTACGGTACCAACAACGAGTACGGCTTCGACTATCTGCGCGATAACATGGCCTTCTCGCTCGAAGACAAGGTCCAGCGCCCGCTCCACTACGCCATCATCGATGAGGTCGACTCGATCCTGATCGACGAGGCGCGTACGCCGCTGATCATCTCCGGCCCGGTGGAGGAGGACGTCGAGCTCTACCGCACCATCGGCACGCTGTCGCAGCGGCTCGAGCAGTGCAGCGACGAGGAGGACCCGAGCAGCGGCGACTTCCTGATCGACGAGAAGCAGAAGCAGGTGGAACTGACCGAAGAGGGGCACCAGAAGGTCGAGGGGCTGATGCGCGAGGCCGGCCTGCTCAAGGAGGAGGACTCCCTCTACGCGGTGCAGAACCTGGGGCTTCTGCAGCACATCCACTCGGCGCTGCGGGCGCGCTGCCTCTACCATCGCGACGTCGACTACATCATCGCCGAGAACCAGATCGTCATCGTCGACGAGCATACCGGGCGTACCATGCAGGGCCGGCGCTGGTCCGAAGGCCTGCACCAGGCGGTCGAGGCCAAGGAGGGCGTGCCCATCCAGCGCGAGAGCCAGACGCTCGCCTCGACCACCTTCCAGAACTACTTCCGTCTCTACGACAAGCTGGCCGGCATGACCGGTACCGCCGACACCGAGGCGTTCGAGTTCAACCATATCTACGGCCTCGACGTGCTGGTGATTCCCACCAACCGCCCGCTGGCACGCCAGGATCTCAACGACCTGGTGTTCATGAGCGCCGAGGAGAAGTTCGAAGCGATCATCGAGGACGTCAAGACCCAGCGCGAGGCCGAGCGCCCGGTGCTGGTGGGTACTGCCTCCATCGAGACCTCGGAGTATCTGTCGCGGCTGATGCAGGCGCAGAAGATTCCGCACAACGTGCTCAACGCCAAGCAGCATGACAGCGAGGCCGAGATCATCGCCCAGGCCGGTCGGCCCGGCGCGGTGACCATCGCCACCAACATGGCCGGCCGCGGTACCGACATCATGCTCGGCGGCAGCTGGGAGGCCGATGTGGCCAAGCTGGAGTCCCCCAGCGACGAGCAGATCGAGGCGATCAAGGCCGAGTGGCAACAGCGCCATGACGCCGTGCTCGCCGCCGGCGGCCTGCACGTGGTGGGTTCGGAGCGCCACGAGTCACGGCGTATCGACAACCAGCTGCGCGGCCGTGCCGGGCGTCAGGGCGACCCGGGTTCGACCCGCTTCTTCCTCTCGCTGGAGGACAACCTGATGCGCCTGTTCGGCTCCGAGCGGGTGCAGCGTCTGATGGGCGCACTGGGGCTGGAGCGCGGCGAGGCGATCGAGCACAAGATGGTATCGAATGCGGTCGAGCGCGCGCAGAAGAAGGTCGAGGGGCGCAACTTCGATATCCGCAAGCAGCTGCTCGAGTACGACGACGTCTCCAACGATCAGCGCCGGGTCATCTACGACCAGCGCGACGAGATCCTGGTCGCCGAAGAGATCTCCGACAACATCGCCAGCATTCGCGATGAGGTGCTCGACCATACCATCTCCACCTATGTGCCGCCGCAGAGCCTGCCGGAACAGTGGGAACTGGCCAATCTGCAGGATCAGCTCAAGCAGGAGTTCAACCTCGACCTGCCGCTCGTCGAATGGGCCGAACAGGATCAGAACTTCAACGAAGAGGTGCTGCGCCAGCGGCTGCAGGACCAGCATCGTGGCCAGTACACGGCCAAGGTCGAGGCGATCGGGCGCGAGATGATGCAGCGCTTCGAGAAGCAGGTGATGCTGCAGGTGCTGGATACCCGCTGGAAGGAGCATCTGCAGTCGATGGACCATCTGCGTCGGGGTATCCATCTGCGCGGTTACGCCCAGAAGAATCCCAAGCAGGAGTACAAGCGCGAAGCCTTCGAGCTGTTCCAGTCGCTGCTCTACAACATCAAGCACGATGTGACGCGTATCCTGAGCCACGTTCAGGTACGCCGTCAGGAAGAGGTCGAGGATCTCGAGCGCCAGCGCCGCGAAGCGCTGGAGCGCGAACAGGCCGGCAGCCAGTCTCTCCACGAAGAGGCGGTGGCCGCCGCGCGTGAGACCGCCGAAGGTGCCGAGGAGCCCGCCGCTCAGGCCGCCGACGACAACGCACCGGTGCGCCGCGAAGGGCCCAAGGTGGGGCGCAACGACCCCTGCCCGTGCGGCTCGGGCAAGAAGTTCAAGCAGTGCCACGGCAAACTGAACTGAGCATGACTCGGCGCCGCGCAGCGCGGCGCCCACGAGGAGAGACAAGATGGCAGTAGGCGAGGCGAGCTTTCCGCACATGCCGGCGATCGACGGCGTACGGCTGGGTGCCGCAATGGCGGGAATCAAGAAGCCCAACCGCCGCGATCTGGTGGTGATCGAGATTCCCGAAGGGGCCAGCGTCGCGGCCACCTTCACCCGCAACGCCTTCTGCGCCGCGCCGGTGCACGTCGCCAAGGCGCACCTGACGCAGACGCCGCCGCGCTATCTGCTGATCAACACCGGCAACGCCAACGCCGGTACCGGCAGTCGCGGCATCGCCGATGCCGAGCGTTGCTGCAGCGCCCTGGCATCGCTCGCCGGGGTCGACCCGCAGCAGGTGTTGCCGTTCTCCACCGGCGTCATCGGCGAGCCGCTGCCGGTGGAGAAGATCGCCGCCGGCCTGCCGCAGGCACTGACCCAGTTGGACGGGGCGCAGTGGGCCGAAGCCGCCGAGGGCATCCTGACCACGGATACCCGGGTCAAGGGCGCCACGGCGCAGGTCGAACTCAGTGGCGGTACGGTGACGCTCAACGGTATCAGCAAGGGGTCGGGCATGATCAAGCCCAACATGGCCACCATGCTGGGCTTCGTCGCCTGCGACGCCGAGATTCCCGCCGCTACGCTGAGCCAGTGGCTGCGCGATTCGGTGGCGGTCTCGTTCAATGCCATCACCGTCGATTCCGACACCTCGACCAACGACGCCTGTACCCTGATCGCCACCGGGCGCGGGCCGCAGGTGGTCTCGGCGGAGGACGAACGGCGTTTCCGCGCGGCCCTGACCCAGGTGCTCACCGAACTGGCCCAGGCGATCATCCGTGACGCCGAGGGTGCGACCAAGTTCGTGACGCTGGAGGTCGAGGAGGCCGCCAGCGTCGAGGAGGCACGTGAAGTCGCCTTCACCGTGGCCCACTCGCCGCTGGTCAAGACCGCACTTTACGCCTCCGACGCCAACTGGGGGCGTATCCTGGCGGCGGTCGGGCGCGCCCCGGTCGAGGCCCTCGATGTCGAGCGTATCGTCATCGATCTGGGCGACGTACGTCTGGTCGAGCACGGTGGACGCGCCGAGAGCTATACCGAAGCGGCGGGTAGCCGGGTGATGGCACAAGCGGAGATCACCATCCGCATCCGGCTCGGCCGAGGCGAAGCCCGGGCCACCGTCTGGACCTCGGATCTGTCCCACGACTACGTCTCGATCAACGCGGACTACCGCAGTTGAAGGCAGGCCTCAGCGCGGCATGCCGTCACGAGACGTGACACTCAGCGAAGCAACACCCCAAGGTGCGAGAGATTTAGCAAGATGATGAAGAGACGGGTTCACGTAGCGGCGGCAGCCGTCATCCGCGAAGACGGGCGTGTGCTGATCGCGCGGCGCCCAGCGACCGCGGATCAGGGCGGCCTGTGGGAGTTTCCCGGCGGCAAGCTGGCGCCCTACGAAACCGGCTTCGAGGCGCTCAAGCGCGAGCTGAGCGAAGAGCTGGGTATCCAGATCCGGCGTGCTCAGCCGCTGATCCGGGTACATCACGAGTATCCCGACAAGCACATCCTGCTCGACGTCTGGCAGGTTCGCGAGTATGAGGGTGAGCCATACGGCCGCGAGGGCCAGCCGGTGCGCTGGGTAGGCGTCGATGACCTGCCCAACTATCCGTTCCCCGCGGCCAATCTGCCGATCCTGCGTGCGGTGGCGCTGCCCCAGGAGTATCTGATCACCGCCGAAGAGCCCGACGAGACGGTGTTCCTGGAACGCCTGGAGCGGGCACTGCGCGAGGACTCGATTCGCCTGGTGCAGCTGCGGGCCAAGACGCTTGACGATGCCGCCTATCAGGCGCGGGCCGAGAGCACCCTGGCGCTGTGCCGGCGCTATGGTGCCAAGCTGCTGCTCAACGCCGATCCGGCGTGGCTGGAGCGGGTGGACGCCGACGGCATCCATCTGACCAGCGCACGTCTGATGACGCTCAAGCAGCGGCCGATCCCTGCCAACAAATGGCTGGGGGCGTCGACCCATGGCGATGAGCAGTTGGCTCAGGCCGGGCACATCGACTGCGACTTCGTCACCCTCTCGCCGCTGGCACCGACGCCCTCGCATCCCGACGCGATCACCATCGGCTGGCACGATTTCCAGCAGATGGTCGAGACCGCGGCGATGCCGGTCTTCGCCCTCGGTGGCATGACCCGGCACCACGCCAACCAGGCGCGTGGCGTCGGTGCCCAGGGCATCGCCTCGATCCGGGATTTCTGGCGCGACGATCGCTGATGCCTCAATCTTTGCGCATGATGCTGGCGACCCACACAAACGCCGCTCCCTTGGGAGCGGCGTTTGTATTGATGTGGCTGTTGTCTTGATGGCGCTGTGTCTTGCGCCGGGCCTTCACTCGCCGCGTTCGAGGCGATCGATCAGCTCATCGAGCTGGGTCTCGTCCATGTGCGGCTCGCCCGGGATACGGTGGCTGCCGTCGGCCCAGGCGCCCAGGTCGAGCAGCTTGCAGCGTTGGGAGCAGAAGGGGCGGTAGGGATTGTCGGTGGTCCAGGCGATCGGCGTCTGGCACTGCGGGCAGCGCACCTTGAGTGCGCCGCCGTCGCCTGCGTGGCGGGAGTCGTTACCGGAGGTCATGGGTAGCCGTGTCGTTGCGGTGATGCCGCCCACTGGCGATAGCGTGCGTCCAGCCGGGCGACCTGATCGATGAGCATCTCTCTGTCGCCGCTATTGTCGATGACGTCATCGGCGGCTGCAAGGCGCGTCTGGCGTGAACTCTGCGCGGCGAGAATCGCCTCCACCTGCTCCTGCGAAACGCCGTCGCGGGCCAGGGTGCGCTCGATCTGCAGCGACTCGGGGACATCGATCACCAGCACCCGCGAGACCATCTCGCGCTGGCCGCTCTCGATCAGCAGCGGCGAGATGAGCAGGCAGTAAGGCGCGTCACTGCGGCACAGGCGCGCCAGGTGTGTCTGCAGGCGCTGGCGGATACGCGGATGGGTCTGGCTCTCGAGCCAACGCCGCTCGGCGGGGTCGGCGAAGATCCGCGCGCGCAGGCTGCGCCGGTCCAGGTTGCCGTCGGCATCGAGCACCTCTGCGCCGAAATGCTCGGCGATCGCGGCCAGCGCCGGTTCGCCCGGCATGACCACCTCGCGGGCCACGGCATCGGCATCGATGCCCGGGATACCCCGCTCAGCAAAGGCTTCGGCGACCGCGCTCTTGCCCGAGCCGATGCCGCCGGTGACGCCGATCACCGGGGTGGTGTGGGTGTTGTGGTCAGCGGGCTCGTTCATCCTGCGCCCCCCAGCAGCAGCGCCTGATAGCTGGCCTGCAGCGGCGCGCCCACCAGCAGGGCGATCCAGCCGGCCAGGGCAATGAATGGTCCGAACGGCAGCGGCTGCCCGCGCACGTGGCGGCGGGCGATGATCAGCGCGATACCGATCAGCGTGCCGGCGCCGGCGGAGAGCAGCAGCAGCAGCGGCAGATTCTGCCAGCCCAGCCAAGCGCCCAGCGCCGCCATCAGCTTGAAGTCGCCATGGCCCATGCCCTCCTTGCCGGTGGTCAGCTTGAACAGCCAGTAGACCGCCCACAGCACCAGATAGCCGGCCACTGCACCGAGCACAGCGCTGCCCAGCCACAGCGGGTGGTAGGCCCACTGGTAGAGCAGGCCGGCCCACAGCAAGGGCAGGGTGAGGGCATCGGGCAGTAGTTGGGTACGCCAGTCGATCACCGCCAGCGCCAGCAGCACCAGGCAGGCGCCGAGCAGCCACAGTGTCTCGATGCTGGCGCCATGGATCGCCAGCGCGGCCAGGCTCACGCCCCCCGCCAGCAGCTCGACCAGTGGGTACTGTGGGCTGATCGGGGTCGCGCAGGCGGCACAGCGGCCGCGGCGCTTGAGCCAGCCGATCAACGGCAGGTTGTCGTGCCAGGCGATGAACTGGCCGCAGGCGGGGCAGTGCGAGCGCGGCAGCAGCAGGTCGTAACGCGGTGACGGCTCGGCTTCCAGCTCGAGCGCGGCGCGCGCCTCGGCGCGCCAGCGCCGCATCAGCATCACCGGCAGCCGTACGATCACCACGTTGATGAAGCTGCCCAGGCAGGCGCCCAGCACGAATGCCAGGGGCCACAGCAGCCAGGGGGATAGTTGGGGCAAGGCAGACTCCCGCTTCGGCCAATCGATGGAGGCGCTCAGGGTAACGTATCGCCGTGTCCAGGGCCGCCCCGGCACGACATTTCGTTTAGATCGCCGAGCCCATCTCGAAGATCGGCAGATACATCGACGCCACCAGCCCGCCTACCAGCACCCCCAGCACCACGATGATCAGCGGCTCCAGCAGCGAAGTGAGTGCGTCGACCTGATTGTCCACCTCCTCTTCGTAGAAGTCAGCGACCTTGTCGAGCATGGTGTCGAGGTCGCCCGCCTCTTCGCCGATGCTCACCATCTGTACCGCCATGATCGGGAAGATCCGCGCACGGCGCATGGCGAAGGCGAGCTGCTGGCCGTTGCCGACATCCTCGCGCAGGTCGGCGATCGCCCGCTGGTGAACGCGATTGCCGGTCGCGCCTGCGGCGGTCTCGAGGGCCTCCACCAGCGGGACGCCGGCGTTGAAGGTCGTTGCCAGAGTGCGCGAGAAGCGCGCGATCGAGCCCTTGTCGAGGATGCCGCCGATCACCGGCAGGCGCAGCAGCAACTGATCGACTCGGTAGGCGAAACGCGGCGAGCGCTTGATCCCCCGACGCACGCCGACGATCACCACCACCAGTGCCAGCAGTGCCTGCCACCAGTGCGCCTGGGCCAGCTCGGAGAGGTCGATGGTGAAGCGCGTGAAGGCCGGCAGCTCGGCGCCGAAGCCCGCGAACAGGCTTTCGAACTGTGGCACCACCTTGATCAGCAGCAGGGCGGTGACGCCGATCCCCACGGCGATCACCGCGATCGGATAGTAGAGCGCCTTCTTGATGCGCCCCTTCAGGGAATCGATCTTCTCGCGATAGCTGGCCAGGCGTTCGAGCATGCGGTCCAGCGCGCCGGACTGTTCGCCGGCGGCGACCATGTTGACGAACATGCGATCGAAGCGCTGTGGATGACGCGATAGCGCCTGCGAGAAGCTGGCGCCGGCGCTGATGTCGTTGCCCAGGGTCTCGACCAGGTTGCGCATCGCCGGATTGCGCAGGGTTTCGGCCACCACCTTGCATGCCTGCAACAGGGGTACGCCGGCTCGGATCATGGTCGCCAGCTGGCGCGCGAACAGGGTGATATCGCGTTGGCGGACCCGGCCAATGCCGAAGGGGCTGGTCTTGCGCGTGATGCGCTTGACGATGATCTTCTGGCGCGCCAGCTCCTGGCGCACCTCGCTGACCTCACTGGCGATCAGCTCGCCACTGACCGTGTCGCCGCGCAGATTCTTGCCGCGCCACTGCCAGCGGTGCATCACCAGTCGCTTGGGAGGCTTCGCCGTTGTTGCCATGTCGGACTCCTGAAAGCGGTGGGTCGAAAGGGGGATGGTTCGCGTTTTGGCCGGTGGCGTGACGCGGCTCAGTCGATCGTCACGCGATTGACCTCCTCCAGGCTGGTCACGCCGCTGAGCGCCAGCTCGATACCGCTCTGGCGCAGACCGGGATAGCCGCGTTCGCGTGCCAGCTGTGCCAGCTCCAGAGCGTGGCCTTCGCGCATGATCAGCTGGCTCATGGCGTCGTCGATCGGGACCACCTCGTAGAGGCCCTGGCGCCCCTTGTAGCCCAGTGTGCAGCGGTCGCAGCCACCCGGGCGGTAGAGCGTGGCGCTGGCCAGACGCTCGCGGGTGACGCCCTCACCGAGCAGTACCTCGTCGGGCACCTGGGTTGGCACCCGGCAGTGGGGGCAGAGTCGGCGCGCCAGACGCTGAGCGATGATCAGTGACACCGAGCTGGCGATGTTGAAGCTTGCCAGCCCCATGTTGCGCAACCGCGTCAACGTCTCGGCGGCAGAGTTGGTGTGCAGGGTGGAGAGCACCAGATGGCCGGTCTGGGCCGCCTTGACCGCGATCTCGGCGGTCTCCAGGTCACGGATCTCGCCGACCATCACCACGTCCGGATCCTGACGTAGAAAGGCGCGCAGGGCGCTGGCGAAGTCGAGCCCGATACGCGACTGCACATTGACCTGGTTGATCCCCGGAATCTTGAGTTCCACCGGATCTTCGGCGGTGGAGATGTTGCGCTCCTCGGTGTTGAGATGGTTGAGCCCGGTGTAGAGGGTCACCGTCTTGCCGCTGCCGGTCGGGCCGGTCACCAGGATCATCCCCTGGGGACGCGCCAGGGCGCTCTCGAAGAGCTCGCGCTGGGGCGGTGAGAAGCCGAGAGCGTCGATGCCCCAGCCGGTGGCGCGGGCGTCGAGCAGACGCAGCACGATCTTCTCGCCGAACACCGTGGGCAGGCTGTTGACACGGAAGTCGATGGCGCGCTGGTCTTCGAGGCGCAGTTTCATCGCACCGTCCTGGGGCAGGCGGCGCTCGGAGATATCCAGGCGCGCCATCACCTTGAGCCTGGCCGCGATGCGGGTGCGCAGATTGAGTGGCGGGCGGGTCACCTCCAGCAACATGCCATCGACACGAAAGCGCACCCGAAAACTCGACTCGTAGGGTTCGAAGTGAACGTCCGACGCGCCGCGCTGGATCGCATCGCGCAGCACCCGGTTGACGAAACGCACGATGGGCGCATCGTTGTCGCCGCCGGCGTCCAGGGCTGCGGCTTCCTCCTCCAGATCGATCTCGCTGGTATCCAGCGTCACCGCATCACTGGCTTCATCGAGCGCCTCGAGCATGCCGGAGGTGTCCTGGTGCTGGAGGCGCCGGGCGAGGGCGCGCTCGAGCTGGTCGAACGGCACCAGGACGCCATCGATCGCCAACCCGGTGGTGAACTGGAGCTCGTCGAGCTTGGCCAGGGTGGCGGGAAAGGCGACCGCCACCGTGAGGCGGCGGTCGTCGCGCGCCAGCGGCAGCACCTGGAAGCGCTTGATCAGCTTCTCGGCGATCGGCTCGGCGATCGGCAGGCGCTCCCAGACCAGGTGCTGCAGGTCGAGAAACGGCAGGCCATACTCGCGTGCCGCGGCCTCGCCCGCCTGACGCGGATCGATACGCCCTTGGCGCACCAGGAACTCGAGCAGCGTCTGCTCTGCTTCCCTGGCCGAGTGCTGCGCGCGCTCGCACGCGGCGGCCTCGATCAGGCCGCGATCGATCAGACGGCGGGCGAGGCCGCTATGGATGCCGGGGGAGGTGGTGGTCGGCACGTCGAGGCGCCTCTTGCGAATGAAGTGGCCGCCGCGCTGGCGGAGGTCATATCCGCGCTATCGGCACCGCCAACTTTTTCTTTAAGAATCCTGAGACGTTGCCGATAAGCGTTGCGAGTGTCACTAAATGTAACGTAGCGTATCGTTTTGACACGCACGCTGAGGCACGGCGCGACTCGACTCGCGCGGCACGGCGGCGACGCCGATCGGCACACCATCGATAAACAAGGGGATTCCCATGCAAGGGCAATACAAGCGTCGAGATCTACACCGCCAGGGCGGTTTCACTCTGATCGAGCTGATGATCGTGGTCGCGATCATCGGCATCCTCGCCGCGATCGCCATCCCGCAGTATCAGAATTATGTGGCGCGGACTCAGGTCAGCCGAGTGGTCTCCGAAGTCTCTGCGCTGAAGACGGCCGCGGAAGAGCGCTATGCACGTGGTGAGTCAACGACCGATGCCGGTGAGCTCGGCTGGACGCAGTCGAACCTGCTGGACAAAGTGAAAAACGAAGACGGTACAGATGTCGCCAACCCGGCTGTCGATATTCCGGCGTCGAAGACTGATGGCACCATCACTGCGACACTCAATGGCGATGTCACCGGTGCCATCAAGGGAACGACCGTGACGCTGACTCGCAAGAGCTCAGATAATGGCCAATGGACCTGTGCTTTCTCGGGCGACAATGACTACGCCACGGCTGCGTGCCCAGGCAATAAGAGCTAGTGACGCGATAGTTGACACCAGGCCGGCCATTGCCGGCCTTTTTCTTGTCCAGCGCCCCACGACGCTGGACCGCCGCTCAGTAGAGCGCTTTTTCCTCGCCTACCACCTCGCGCAGCACTTCCAGGAACAGCCGGTCGGCGTCGGAGTGCTCCTTGGGGTCCTCCGGGATGTGCACGCTGGTGGTATCGGAGATCTCGTTGGCGATACGCGCCCACGCCTGTGGGTCGTTGCTGCCATCCGAGTGGCGCTTGGCGATCTCCAGAGAACTCTCCAGAATGCCCGGCTCCTGCAGCAGTTTCTTGATGAAGGCGCGCAGCTCGTGAATGACGCGAACCTTCTGCATTTCCGAAGCGGAACTCATGGCACTCTCCTTGCTCGAGTCGGGAAGATGGCGCCACGATAGCACAGCCGCCGGCGCCGCCGTACTCGCCTGGGTCGGGTGTCGTCACTGGCGTCCCGGCTCGCGCGCGGCGCCCGGCGTGTACCCTCGACGGCAAGTGGCAGTGTCGCAGCGTGGCCGATTGGCCTATCATCGCCAGTCGTTTGGCGCGTCGACAGCCGCTGGTGTGGCGTGGCGGCGAAGTGAAGTGCGCATCGAAGGGGAGAGAGACGTTGCAAGACGCCAAGCCGATTCTCAAAGTTCTGGCGCTGTTGTTGATCGTGCTGGCCGTGTTCATGCTCCCGCCGATCGTGCTGTTGAAGCTGGAGAACGATCCCGACCTGTGGGCCTTCCTCAAGTCGATGGCGCTGGTCGCGGCCACGTCGGCGGGGCTGCTGACGTGGACCTGGCACACCCCGGTCGAGCTCAAGACCCAGCACATGTTCATCCTGACCACCTCGAGCTGGGTGGTGATCAGCGCCTTCGCCAGCCTGCCACTGGTGCTGGGGGCGCCGCAGCTCTCGTTCACCGATGCGGTGTTCGAGTCGATCTCGGCGATCACCACCACCGGCTCGACCGTGCTCTCGGGTATCGAGCACCTCTCCGATGGCCTCAAGTTGTGGCGCGGTCTGATGCAGTGGCTGGGGGGAATCGGGATCATCGTGATGGCGATCGCGATCCTGCCGTTTCTCAAGGTCGGCGGCATGCGGCTGTTCCAGACCGAGTCTTCGGATTGGTCGGACAAGGTGCTGCCGCGGGCCGGGGGGATCGCCAAGGCTTCCGCCGTGATCTACCTGGGGCTGACGCTGGTGGCGATACTGAGCTATCGGCTGGCGGGTATGCAGACCCTGGATGCGATCGTGCACGCCATGAGTTCGGTCTCCACCGGCGGCTTTGCCAACTACGACGCCTCCTTCGGCATCTACGAGAATCGCCCGTTGATCCTGTGGCTGGGCTGCGCCTTCATGCTCGCCGGGGCGCTGCCGTTCGTGCTCTATATCCGCCTGATCCGCGATTCCCGCGGCGCGCTGTGGCAGGACCAGCAGGTACGTGGTCTGCTCATGCTGCTGGTGGTGGTGATCGGTACCCTGACCCTCTACCGGGTGGTGGCCTTCCACGATGCGCCGTTCAGCGCCCTGACTGCGGTCGCCTTCAACGTGATCTCGGTGGTGACCACCACCGGCTATGCCAGCCAGGACTACAGCCTGTGGGGGCCGCTGGCGGTGACCACCTTCTTCTTTATCACCTTTGTCGGCGGTTGCAGTGGCTCGACCAGCGGCGGGATGAAGATATTCCGCTTCCAGATCGGCGGGCTGATGCTGCTCAATCAGCTGCGTTATCTGGTACACCCCAGCGGGGTATTCGCCCAGCGTTACAATGGCCGTCCGCTCAATGACGAAGTGGTGCGGGCGGTCATCGCTTTCTCGTTCTTCTTCTTTCTGATCTTCGCGGTGCTCTCGCTGGCGTTGGCTGCCCTCGGGCTGGACATGGTCACTGCAACCACCGGTGCGGCCACCGCGCTGGCCAACGTCGGTCCTGGCCTGGGGCCGATCATCGGCCCGGCGGGCAACTTCGCCAGCCTGCCCGAGGCGGCCAAGTGGATTCTCTGCGTGGGCATGCTGATGGGCCGCCTGGAGATCCTCACCGTGCTGGTGCTGCTGATGCCGTTCTTCTGGCGCAAGTAGGTTCGCGTATGGCGTCGCCCGTGGCGACGTCTGGCCGCTCGATGGCGCGGTGTACGGGGGAAGTGGGGAGGAGAGCGGGGGCACGCCTTGTGCGGCGAAGCCCCGCGCGGCCGCTGATCGAAGCCGTGTCTCTCGAAGGGGGTATCTCGACGGTCTATCGCTTGTCGAGATAGCCTCAGGGCGTATCGCTGTCCAGGCGCCCGGCACGGTTGAGGATCGGGTTGGCGTACTGCTTCAACCACCACGGGCGCAGCTCGGCCGGTACCTGCGCCAGCCGCGTCTGGAAGCGTTCGCGATCTTCCGCGGTGACCGCAGAGAGGTCGACCAGATCGGGGGCGAGCCCAGTCTCGGCCAGGGCCAGCTGATGGCTCGGGAACAGCGGATAGTTCGACAGCACCTGGCGATCGATCTCCGCCGCCACCGCGTCGGCGGCGTCGAATTCGGCCGACAGCGGGGTGCCGAAGGCCAGCTTGACCCGCCCTTTGTCGCCGATGATGCCGGAGACGATCGAGCGTATGTCCTCGAACTCGACCTTCTGGTAGCGGCCGTCGGTCTCCTTGGCGTGCAGCTCGCGCGCCTTGAGCAGATCGCAGGGGTCGTACTCGTAGCTGATCGACACCGGCACGATCTGCAGCTCGCGAACCGCGTGGCCGATGTCGGGATCGTTCTCTTCCAGGCGCCGCGCCATGCACAGCATCTTGACGATGGCGCTGTCGGTGCGATCAATGCCGTCCTTGGCGCGGCCCTCGCGCTGGGCCAGCCAGACCGAATGGTTGTCGTCGCTGATCGAGTGGCGGATATAGCCCGAGAGTGACTGATAGGCCGCCAGCATGGCGCGCTTGCCCTTGACCGAGCGCGGCACGATGAAGCTCTTGTTGAGCCGCATCAGATCGGTGACGAAAGGCTTCTGCAAAAGGTTGTCGCCGATCGCGATGCGCACGGTGTCGTGGCCGCCGACATAGAGCGCATAGTTGACGAACGCGGGGTCGAGGGCGATATCGCGATGGTTGCCGATGAACAGGTACGCCTTGTCCGGCGACAGCCGATCGAGCCCTTCGACGCTGAAGCCCCGCGTGGTGCGCGCAATCATGTGGGCCATGTAGTCGGCGATGCGCAGCTGGAAGTCGCGGATGGTGGCGACTCCGCGCACTTCGCGGCGCAGGCGGAAGCTGGCGAGCAGGCGCGCCAACGGCGGCGCGAAGCGCGCCAGCCGCGGCAGGCGATAGCGAGTGATGGCGTCGAGCAGCTCGCTGTCCTGGGCCAGGCGCGCCAGCACGCCGGCCACCTCGTCGTCGTGATAGGGGCGGATATCGGCGAAACGATCGAGATCGATCGCAGCCTCGGCGCTGTTGGGCGGCGTGGCGGAGCTTTGCGTCATGGCGTCGGGGCCGACATCTCGGCTTCACCGCCGAGCCAGTCGATCAGTTGTTCGATGAAGGTCGCGAGTGCCTGCGACATGAGCGCGAAGTCGGTCTCCAGCGCCACCGCGGGATCGTCGCCGTCTTCGGTCTGGCTGGCTTCGTCGAGCAGGGCGTCGTCGAACTGCAGCGACTTCAGTGCCAGGTCGTCGTGCAGCACGGTACGCAGCTGGCCCTCGCTGCCGATGCTCAGCTTGCTGGCCTGCCGGCCGCCCTCGAGCAGTGACTGGATCTCCTCGCTGTCGAGATCGACCTGACGTGCGCGCAGCACGCCGTCGTCCTCGGCGGCGCGCAACTCGACCTGATCGCCGAGCAGCAGGCTCGCCGGGCGGCTGCCGGCATCGCTCAGCCACTGGGTCATACCGCGCGACGGCGGGGTGCGGGTCGCCAGCGGCGTGACCTTGAGCGAGCCCAGGGTCTGGCGCAGCAGATCCAGCACCTCCTCCGCACGCTTGCGGCTGGAGGCGTTGATGCCGATCAGCCGGCGCCGGGTGTCCCACCACAGTTCGACGCGCTGGGTGCGGGTGAAGGCCTGCGGCAGCAGCTCCTCCATCACCTGCTCCTTGAGCAGCTGGCGCTCGCGCCGCGGCAGTGGCTGGCCCTCGGCCTGCTCGCGCGCCTCGGCGCGCTCCGCGACCTCTTCGTTGACCACAGACGCGGGCAGCAGGCGCTCCTGGCGCAGCATCGCCAGTAGTCGATGACCCTGAATCTCGTGCACGCGCTGGTCGCTGCCACGGCCGGCCGGGGCGCTCCAGCCGACCCGGCGTGCCTCGCGCGGCGAGACGGGGCGAAACGCGAATTCTGCCAAGGCGCTTTCCAGATCCTCCAGGGCGAGAATCTCGACGTCATGGCAGCGGTAAAGATGACAGTGCTTGAACCACATACGCCCGTGTTTCCGTTTGAAAGGAGGCACATTATGTCGAAAGGACCCAGCTGTTGCCACCGAGGTAGACCATTGGTATTTGCAGCCTTGTTTCAAACGAGCGTATGTTTCGAAGACAGGGGCGGCGCGTGATCGGCGTCGCCAATGACCCGGAGATTCGCATGGATTCACGCATCACCCATACCCAGGTTCGCGTCCGTGGCTTTCATCTGGACGGCTATGGCCACGTCAATCACGCCCGCTATCTCGAGTTCCTGGAGGAGGGGCGCTGGGCCTTCGCCGACCAGCATCCCGCTTTCGCTGCCGGCATGGCCGAGGGCGTGGCGCTGGTCGCGGTCAATCTCAATATCGATTACCGCCGTGCCGCGGTCATCAATGACGATCTCGACATCGAGACCTGTCTGTCGCATATCGGCGGGCGCAGCGCCCGAGTAGCCCACCGTATCGTGCATCGTGACAGTGGCGAACTGGTGGTGAGTGCGCTGCTGACCTTCGTGCTGCTCGATCAGCGCAGCGGCGAGGTGGTGCCGCTCGAAGGGGTGTGGCGCGAGCGGCTCGAACCGCTGCTGGTCGCCGAGGCAGAAGCGCGCTGAGCCCTCTACACCACCCGGGGAAAAGACGTCAATGCCTGCCTTTGGAAGCCCTGAAATGGTATGATCGGTAGATTGTGCGGCCGAGGGTCTCGGTCGCCTTGTCGGGGCTTCATTAACGCTGCCACGGTCGTCTTCGGCCGTGGCAGCGGCGCAAAGGATTTGACGACCCATGGGTGATATCGCCAGAGAAATTCTGCCAGTCAACATCGAGGATGAACTCAAGCAGTCCTACCTGGACTACGCGATGAGCGTCATCATCGGGCGCGCACTGCCCGACGTCCGCGATGGCTTGAAGCCGGTGCACCGGCGCGTGCTCTACGCCATGCACGAGCTTGGCAACGACTGGAACAAGCCGTACAAGAAATCGGCGCGCGTGGTCGGCGATGTGATCGGTAAATATCACCCCCACGGCGACAGCGCGGTCTATGACACCATCGTGCGCATGGCGCAGCACTTCTCCATGCGCCACGTGCTGATCGATGGCCAGGGCAACTTCGGTTCCATCGACGGCGATAACGCCGCCGCCATGCGTTACACCGAGGTGCGCATGGCGCGGCTCTCCCATGAGCTGCTGGCGGATCTCGAAAAGGATACGGTCGACTGGGTCGACAACTACGACGGCACCGAGCGGATTCCCGAGGTGCTGCCGACCAAGGTGCCCAACCTGCTGATCAACGGCGCCTCGGGCATCGCGGTGGGGATGGCGACCAATATCCCGCCCCACAACATGGTCGAGGTGATCAGCGGCTGTCTGGCACTGATCCAGGACTACACCCTGACGGTCGACGACCTGATGGAGTACATCCCCGGGCCCGATTTCCCCACCGCCGGCATCATCAACGGCCGCGCCGGGATCCTCGAGGCATACCGCACCGGGCGCGGGCGCATCTACGTGCGGGCCCGCCACACGGTCGAGTTCGACAAGAAGAGCGGACGCGACCAGATCGTCATCACCGAGCTGCCTTATCAGGTCAACAAGGCGCGGCTGATCGAGAAGATCGCCGAGCTGGTCAAGGAGAAGCGGGTCGAGGGCATCGCCGAGCTGCGCGACGAGTCCGACAAGGATGGTCTGCGCGTGGTGATCGAGATCAAGCGCGGCGAGTCCGGCGACGTGGTGGTCAACAACCTGTTCGCCCATACCCAGCTCGAGACCGTGTTCGGCATCAATATCGTCGCCCTCCACGACGGCCAGCCCAAGACGCTCAATCTCAAGGAGCTGCTGGAGGCGTTCATCCGCCACCGCCGCGAGGTGGTTACCCGGCGCACCCTGTTCGAACTCAAGAAGGCGCGCGAGCGCGGCCATATCCTCGAGGGCCTGGCGGTCGCCATCTCCAACATCGACGAGGTGATCGAACTGATCAAGGCTTCGCCCAATGCGGCCGAAGCGAAGGAGAAGCTGATCGCCCGCGACTGGCAGCCGGGGCAGGTGACCGGCATGCTCGAGCGTGCCGGTGCCACCTCGTGCAAGCCCGAGGATCTCGACGAGGGCTACGGGCTCACCGACGATCGCGCGCTCTACCGGCTCTCGCCGGCCCAGGCGCAGGCGATTCTGGAGCTGCGCCTGCATCGTCTGACCGGGCTCGAGACCGAGAAGCTGCTCGACGAATACCTGAGCATTCTCGAGCGTATCGCCGAACTCAACCATATCCTGGCGTCACCGGATCGGCTGCTGGAGGTGATTCGCGAAGAGCTCGAAGGCATTCGCGATCAGTACGGCAACGCCCGCCTGACCGAGATCCAGACCAGCCGTCTCGATCTCACCATGGAGGATCTGATCGCCGAGGAGGACATGGTGGTCACGCTGTCGCGTGGCGGCTATGCCAAGACTCAGCCGATCTCCGACTATCAGGCGCAGAAGCGTGGCGGGCGCGGCAAGTCGGCCACCAGCATGAAAGATGAGGACGTCATCGAGCACCTGGTGGTGGCCTCGACCCACGACACCATGCTGCTGTTCTCCAACCGCGGCAAGGTCTACTGGCTCAAGACCTACGAGATGCCCAACGCCAGCCGTGGGTCGCGCGGCAAGCCGCTGGTCAATCTGCTGCCGCTGGACGACGGCGAGTCGATCAGCGCCATTCTGCCGGTGCGTGACTACAACCCGGAGAGCTACATCTTCTTCGCCACCGCCAGCGGTACGGTCAAGCGCACTTCGCTGGACCAGTTCTCGCGGCCGCGCAGCGTTGGCTTGATCGCGCTGGATCTGGAGGAGGGCGATCGCCTGATCGGCGCCGCCATCACCTCCGGCAGCGACCATGTCATGCTGCTGTCGTCCAACGGCAAGGCGATCCGCTTCGAAGAGGGCCATGTGCGCGCGATGGGGCGGACCGCCCGCGGTGTCCGCGGCATGCGTCTGGCCCCAGGGGCCGAGGTGATCAGCCTGATCATCCCGCAGAGCCAGACCATCGATGCCGACGCCGACAACGAGCTTGACGGTGATGCCACCGCCAGCGCCGACGGCAGCGACGAGCAGATCTATATTCTGACCGCTTCCGAACACGGCTATGGCAAGCGGACCCGGCTCGAAGAGTTTCCGATCCGCGGTCGCGGCGGCCAGGGTGTGATCGCGATGCAGACCACCGAGCGCAACGGCGCCCTGGTGGCGGCGATGCAGGTTCGTGACAGCGACGAGATGATGCTGATCACCGACCGCGGTACCCTGGTGCGCACCCGTGTCGGCGAGGTGTCGATCACCTCGCGCAACACCCAGGGGGTGACCCTGATTCGCACCAGCGAGGGGGAGCACCTGGTCAAGACGGTGCGGGTCGACGAGCCCCAGGACGATGGGCTCGACGAGCTGGAGGTACCGGACGAGACCGAGGTGGCTGCGGACGAAGCGCCGCCGGAGAGCGGTGACACAGCGCCGGCGGACGACGACGCCTGAGGCCGCTGCGCCCCCGCCCGCTCTGGGTCGGGGGCGCATTGCCGACGGGCGCGAGGTTCTGCCCCCTGGCCCGATGTGCGGGCCTGGGGCGACGACATGCGGTTGGATGACAGGGTGTGGTGACACACCACCAAGACTCGTCTTGATGAACAAGCCCGGACGAACGCAAGCGCCCGGGTCGAGTGAAAGAGCCCACGGGGAATTCCGAGAATGACACGTCTGCACAATTTCTGTGCCGGTCCGGCGGCCATGCCGACGGCGGTGCTGGAGCGCGCCCGCGCCGAGATGCTCGACTACCAGGGGCAGGGCCTGTCGGTGATGGAGATGAGTCACCGCAGTCCGACCTTCGAGGCAATTGCGGCCAAGGCCGAGCGTGATCTGCGTGATCTGCTCTCGATTCCCGACAACTACCGGGTATTGTTCATGCAGGGCGGTGCCACCCTGCAGTTCGCCTGCGTGCCGCTCAATCTGCTGGGGCAGGGCGGGACACCCAACTATCTCGATACCGGCATCTGGTCGAGCAAGGCGATCAAGGAGGCGGATCACCTGGCCGCTTCACATATCGCCGCCTCGAGCCGCGAGTCCGGTTACGTGCAGGTGCCGCGCCAGGGCGACATCGCGCTCTCCGCGGATGCGGCCTACCTGCACTACTGCCACAACGAGACCATCGGCGGCCTGGCCTACGATTACGTGCCGGAGGTGAACGTGCCGCTGGTGTGCGACATGTCGTCGTCGATCCTCTCCGCGCCGCTGGACGTGAGTCGGTATGGGGTGATCTATGCCGGGGCGCAGAAGAACATCGGCCCCGCCGGCATCACCGTGGTCATCGTGCGCGAGGATCTGCTCGAGCGGGCGCAGCCCTCGGCGCCCTCGCTGCTCGGCTGGAAGGTCTACGCCGACAACGACTCGATGATCAACACGCCGCCGACCTACGCCTGGTATCTCGCCGGTCTGGTGTTCGAGTGGCTCAAGAACGATATCGGCGGCGTCGCCGAGATGGAAGCGATCAACCGGCGCAAGAGCGAGGCGCTCTACGCCGCCATCGACGCCAGCGACTTCTATGCCAATCCGATCGCACCGGCCAACCGTTCGCTGATGAACGTGCCGTTCACGCTGGCCGATGCCGCGCTCAACGGCGACTTCCTCGCGGATGCCGAGGTCGAGGGGTTGCTCAACCTCAAGGGGCATCGCAGCGTCGGCGGCATGCGCGCGAGTCTCTACAATGCCGTCAGCGAGGCCGACGTGCAGGCGCTGATCACCTTCATGGCCGATTTCGAACGTCGCCGCGGCTGAGTGGCGGCCGCATGCAGCCAGGACATGCCCATGACTGACAACACCGACAAGCCGCTGGATCTCGCCTCCCTGCGCCAGCGTATCGACAGCATCGACAGCGAGCTGCTGCGCCTGATCAGCGAGCGCGCCGATTGCGCCGCCCAGGTCGCCCAGGTCAAGACCGCCGACGATCCCGATGCCGTGTTCTATCGCCCCGAGCGCGAGGCCCAGGTGCTGCGCCGGGTGATGGAGCGCAACCCCGGGCCGCTCAACGGCGAGGAGATGGCGCGCCTGTTCCGCGAGATCATGTCCGCCTGTCTGGCCCTGGAGAAACCGATCAAGGTCGCCTATCTGGGCCCGGAGGGCACCTTCACCCAGCAGGCGGCGCTCAAGCACTTCGGCCAAAGCGCGATCAGCCTGCCGATGGCGGCGATCGACGAAGTGTTCCGTGAGGTCGAGGCGGGCGCGGTCAACTACGGGGTGGTGCCGGTGGAGAACTCCACCGAGGGGGTGGTCAACAACACCCTCGACTCGTTCATGGACTCCGGGCTGCACATCAGCGGCGAGGTGGTGCTGCGTATCCACCACCATCTGCTGGTCTCCAACATCACCCGTCAGGACAAGATCTCGCGGATCTATTCGCATCCGCAGTCGTTCGCCCAGTGCCGCAAGTGGCTCGATGCCCACTACCCCCACGCCGAGCGGGTGGCGGTTTCGTCCAACGCCGAGGCCGCACGGCTGGTCAAGACCGAGTGGCACAGCGCGGCGATCGCCGGCGACATGGCGGCCCAGCTCTACGGTCTCGACCGCGTCGCCGAGAAGATCGAGGATCGCCCGGACAACTCCACGCGCTTTCTGATCATCGGCAATGAGTCGGTGCCCCCCTCGGGCCATGACAAGACCTCGATCGTGGTCGCCATGCGCAACCAGCCGGGGGTGCTGCACGGTCTGCTCGAGCCGTTCCACCGCCACGCCATCGATCTCACCCGGCTGGAGACGCGCCCATCGCGTAACGGTGTCTGGACCTACGTCTTCTTCATCGACTTCAAGGGGCATGTCGACGACCCCGCTGTCGCCGGCGTGCTGGAGGCGGTGAAGCAGCACGCCTCCGACATGAAGGTGCTCGGCTCCTACCCGGTGGGTGTGCTCTAGGATGCCGGGAGAGACCGCACCTACGCTGCTCATCGTCGGGCTGGGCATGATCGGCGGCTCGCTGGCCGCCGCGCTCAAGGCGGCGGGGTATCGTGGCACGCTGCTGGGTTGCGACCGCAATGACGATGAGATCGCCACCGGGCTGGCCATGGGGGTGATCGACGACGGCGGCAGTGCGCTCGCACCGCTGGTGGTGCGTGCCGACATCGTGGTGCTGGCGGTGCCGGTACTGGCGATGCCGGCGGTGTTCGAGGCGCTGGCCCCGGCGCTGGGGTCGCGCATCGTCACCGATGTCGGCAGCACCAAGCGCGCAGTATGTGACGCCGCACGGCAGGTCTTCGGCACGCTGCCGGCGCGTTTCGTTCCTGGTCACCCCATTGCCGGCTCGGAGAAGAGCGGCGTCGCCGCCGCCGATCCGACGCTCTATCGTCATCACAAGGTGATCCTGACCCCTGAAGCGGAGACCGACCCGGCGGCGGTACAGGTCGTGCGCGGGCTGTGGGAGCTGTGCGGGGCCCAGGTGCTGGAGATGCCGGTGGCGCGCCACGACCAGGTGCTGGCGCGTACCAGTCATCTGCCGCACCTGCTCGCCTTTTCGCTGGTCGATACCCTGGCGCGCCAGGACGAGCGGCTGGAGATCTTTCGCTACGCCGCCGGCGGCTTTCGCGACTTCACCCGCATCGCCGGCAGCGATCCGGTGATGTGGCGCGACATTTTCACCGCCAACCGTGACGCGCTGCTCGGCGCGCTGGACGACTTCGAGGTCGGGCTGGCGCGGCTGCGGCGGGCGGTCGAGCAGGGTGACAGCGACGCCATGCTGGGCACCTTCGACCGTGCCAGCCACGCCCGACACTATTTCGAAACGCTGTTGAATCAGACGAGTTATCAAGCCATGGAATCACGACAGGTGCAGTATCGGGTCTCGCCCGGCGGGTCGGTCAGCGGCCGTATCCGCGTGCCCGGCGACAAGTCCATCTCCCACCGCTCGATCATGCTCGGCGCCCTGGCCGACGGGGTGACCGAGGTCAAGGGTTTCCTCGAGGGCGAGGATAGCCTGGCCACGCTGCAGGCGTTCCGCGACATGGGCGTAGCGATCGAAGGGCCCCACCAGGGTCGCGTGACCATTCATGGGGTCGGTCTGCACGGCCTCAAGCCGCCCGCCGGACCGCTCTACGTGGGCAACTCCGGTACCGCCATGCGGCTGTTCGCCGGGTTGCTCGCGGGGCAGGCCTTCGATACCGAGCTCACCGGTGACGCCTCGCTGACCAAGCGCCCCATGGCGCGGGTGGCCGACCCGCTGCGTCTGATGGGGGCACGTATCGATACCGCCGAGGGGGGGCGTCCGCCGCTCCGGATCCATGGCGGTCAGCCGCTCAAGGGCATCGACTACGACATGCCGATGGCCAGCGCCCAGGTCAAATCCTGCCTGCTGCTGGCGGGGCTCTATGCCGAGGGCGAGACCCGCGTGCGCGAGCCGGCGCCGACCCGTGACCACACCGAGCGCATGCTCAACGGCTTCGGCTACGCGGTTGCCCGCGAGGGTGACGTGGCGCGCCTGAGCGGCGGCGGCAAGCTCACCAGTGCGCCGATCGACGTGCCTTCGGACATCTCCTCGGCAACCTTCTTCCTGGTCGCAGCGGCGATCACGCCGGGTGCCGACCTGGTGCTCGAGCACGTTGGCGTCAACCCGACGCGCATCGGCGTGATCAACATTCTCAAGCTGATGGGCGCCGACCTGCGTCTGGAGAATCCGCGCGAAGTCGGCGGCGAGCCGGTGGCCGACCTGCATATCCGCTATGCGCCGCTCAAGGGAATCGATATCCCGGTCGACCAGGTGCCGCTGGCGATCGACGAATTCCCGGCACTGTTCGTCGCCGCGGCCAATGCCGAGGGCACCACCCGGCTGCGCGGTGCCGAAGAGCTGCGGGTCAAGGAGTCCGACCGCATTCAGGCGATGGCCGATGGCCTGGCGATCCTGGGCGTGGAAGCCACGGTATTCGACGATGGCATCGACATCGTCGGCAAGGGCGGCGAGAGCGCCAACTATGGCGGCGGCCGGGTCGACAGCCTCGGCGATCACCGCATCGCCATGGCCTTCACCGTGGCCGCGCTGCGCGCCAGTGCGCCGATCGAGATCGACGACTGCGCCAACGTGGCGACCTCTTTCCCCGGCTTCGTGGCACTGGCCGAGCGCGTGGGGCTCACCCTCGAGGAGGTCGAGGCATGAGTCAGACCGCCCCCGTCCTCACCATCGATGGCCCCGGTGGCGCCGGCAAGGGCACCATCAGTCGCATGATCGCCGAACGCCTGGGCTGGCACCTGCTCGATTCCGGTGCTCTCTACCGGCTCACCGCGCTGGCGGCGCTGCGCAAGGAGGTCGCGCTTGACGACGTCGAGCGGCTGACCCGCCAGGCCCAGCGGCTGGACGTGGTCTTCGCGGTGGAGGACGGTGCCATGCGTATCCTGCTCGAGGGCGACGACGTGACCCGGGCGATCCGCCGCGAAGAGGTGGGCAATGCCGCCTCGCAGGTGGCGGCGCTGCCGCCGGTGCGCGAAGCGCTGCTGCAGCGGCAGCGCGATTTTCGCCAGGCCCCCGGGCTGGTCGCCGACGGTCGCGACATGGGGACCGTGGTGTTCACCGATGCGCCGCTGAAGATCTATCTCACCGCCTCGGCCGAGGAGCGTGCCCAGCGTCGCCTGCGCCAATTGCGCGAGGCCGGTGAAGATGCTAGACTCGCGACCCTTTTGGAAGAAATCCAAGCGCGCGATGCGCGTGATATGCAGCGTGCGGTAGCCCCGCTCAAGCCGGCCGAAGATGCCGTCGAGCTGGACACCACGCAGCTGGATATACCGGAAGTCGTGGAGCGTATCGAAACGCTGCTGGCCGAGCGCGGCCTGACCTGAGAGCTTCTCGGGTCGCGCTGGCCGGTGGAATGACGACACACTTCCGCTCCCGGGGCCCCTGGCAAGATGTGAAGACGTGCAGCGACACCGACAGTCAAGTCGCGGCAGGTCGAACCAGCGCCAACATCCCCAGGGATATGTCGATAAGGCCCGTACTCGCTGGTGGTACGGAGGAAGGCGGCCCGCCCGCCATCAACGTTGATCACGTAGGAATCACATGAGCGAAAGCTTTGCTGAACTGTTCGAACAATCTCTCCAGGACATCAACATGGAGCCCGGTGCCATCGTCATGGCAACCGTGGTCGACATCGAAGGCGACTGGATCACCGTCAACGCCGGTCTGAAGTCCGAGGGCCAGATCCCTGCGGCACAGTTCCGCGACGACAACGGTGAGATGACCATCGCGGTCGGTGACGAAGTCAAGGTCGCACTGGAAGCCGTTGAAGACGGTTTCGGTGAAACCCGTCTGTCGCGCGAGAAGGCCAAGCGCGCCGAAGCGTGGAAAGAACTGGAAGCGGCCTTCGAGAAAGACGAAATCGTCAAGGGCGTGATCAACGGCAAGGTCAAGGGCGGCTTTACCGTCGACGTCTCCTCGATCCGTGCGTTCCTGCCGGGTTCGCTGGTCGACGTGCGTCCGGTTCGCGACACTGCGCACCTGGAGCACAAAGAGCTGGACTTCAAGGTCATCAAGCTCGATCCGAAGCGCAACAACGTCGTCGTCTCTCGCCGTGCCGTACTCGAAGCCGAGAACAGCGCCGAGCGTGAAGCGCTGCTCGCCACCCTGCAGGAAGGCCAGCAGATCAACGGTATCGTCAAGAACCTCACCGATTACGGCGCTTTCGTCGACCTCGGTGGCGTCGACGGCCTGCTTCACATCACCGACATGGCGTGGAAGCGCATCAAGCACCCGAGCGAGATCGTGGCCGTCGGCGACGAGATCAATGTCAAGGTGCTCAAGTTCGACCGCGAGCGCAACCGCGTTTCGCTGGGCCTGAAGCAGCTGGGCGAAGACCCCTGGGTCAACATCGTCGACCGCTATCCGGAAGGCACCAAGGTCAACGCCCGCGTCACCAACCTGACCGACTACGGCTGCTTCGCCGAGCTGGAAGAGGGTGTCGAAGGTCTGGTTCACGTCTCCGAAATGGACTGGACCAACAAGAACATCCATCCGTCCAAGGTGGTTCAGGTCGGTGACGAAGTCGAAGTCATGGTGCTCGACATCGACGAAGAGCGTCGTCGTATCTCCCTGGGTATCAAGCAGTGCACCACCAACCCGTGGGAAGACTTCAACGCGCGCTACAACAAGGGCGACCGCGTTGCCGGTACCATCAAGTCGATCACCGACTTCGGTATCTTCATCGGTCTGGAAGGCGGCATCGACGGTCTGGTGCACCTCTCCGACATCTCCTGGAGCGAAGCTGGCGAAGAAGCGGTACGTCAGTTCAAGAAGGGCGACGAAGCGGAAGCCGTCATCCTCTCGATCGATCCGGAGCGTGAGCGCATCTCGCTGGGCATCAAGCAGCTCGAAACCGATCCGGTCTCCGAGTTCCTGGCTGTCAACGACAAGGGCTCCGTGGTCACCGGCCGCATCATCGAAGTCGATGCCAAGGAAGCGCACGTCGAACTGGCTACCGATGTCATCGGTATCCTCAAGGCCTCCGAAATCAGCGCCGACCGTGTCGAAGACGCGCGCAACGTGCTGAACGAAGGTGATAGCGTCGAAGCCAAGATCGTCAACGTCGATCGCAAGAGCCGCGCCATCAACCTGTCGATCAAGGCCAAGGATCAGGTCGACACGCGTCGCAACATGACCAAGCTGCGCGACCAGGATGTCGAGACCAACGGTCCGACCACCATCGGTGATCTGATCAAGCAGCAGATGGGCCAGGACTGATCCTTCGGATTCGGTCTCCCCATGAAAACAGCGCCTTCGGGCGCTGTTTTTTTATGTCTGTCACTCGCTGAACGGCGCGGCCTGTCTGCGTGGGACGAACACCGTTTCAGCGTGGCTAGCGTCTGAGCCAGCCGCGCCAGCCCCTTTCGCTCTGCGCTGCGCGCACGGCCGCGGCCTGATGGCCCGAGAGCTCGGCGATGGCCTGCTTGAGCGGCTGGATGATGGCATCCAGATGGTAGCTGCAGAGCGAGGGGTCCAGGGCAGCCGGGCACTGTGCCATCAGCAGGCCGCAGTGATAGGTGGCAACGTCCAGCGAGGCGTGTACCGGTGGGAAAGGGGAGGCCTCTTCCCGGCAGCGCTTGAGCTCGCGCAGCAGCATCTTCAGCATCTCGGCGTCTAGCCAGCAGGGCGCTGCCGAGGGGGTGGCGGCGGGTAGCGATTGGCGCACGGCCTGAAAGGAGACCAGCAGAAAGACGCAGGTGTAGTGGAGTCGGGAGCGCTCTGAATGCATGGGTCACCATCACTCTGTTGATGAGAGTGATTACCATTCTCTATGGCTTCTGTCTCCCTGTCAAAAGATGTCGTCAATCGCGGCGTTCGAGCGCATTGAGTACCCCGCGCAGGATCGAGAGCTCCTTGCGGCTGGGCTCGGCGCGGGCGAACAGGGCTCGCAGGTGCGCTTCGGTCTTGGCATGGGGCTGGGTGAGGAAGCCGGCGCTATCGAGTGCCCGGTGCAGGTGGGTGTGGAAGTGTTCGAGCTGGTCGAGCGTCGGGTAGATCGTGTCCCGCGATGCTGGCGTCTCGGCGACGGCGGTGCGAGTGGCCCGGCGGAACGCCTCGTAGGCGACGATCTGGACCGCCTGGGAAAGGTTGAGCACACCGTAGTCGGGGTTGGCGGGAATGTTGAGCTGATGCGTGCAGTGGCCGATCTCGTCGTTGGTGAGCCCCGAGCGCTCGCGCCCGAAAACCACCGCCACCGGGCCGTCTGGTAGGCGCTGCCAGGCCGCCTCGATCATGGCATCGGGGGCGTGGTAGCAGGGTAGCGGCAGGCTGCGCAGGCGCGCGCTGGCGCCAATCACCTGCACGCAGTCGGTCACCGCCTCGCCCAGCGAGTCCACTACCCGGCAGCCCTCGATCAGATCGACGGCGCCGGCCGCCAGACGGGTTGCTTCGGGGTCAGGGAACTGGCGCGGCGCGACCAGCACCAGATCGCCCAGGCCCATGGTCTTCATCGCCCGTGCGCTGGCGCCGATATTGCCGGGGTGATAGGTCTGGACGAGGACGATACGAATACGCTCGAGCATGCGAGAAGGCTCCTGAAACGAGACGGCGGGAGCGGCAGCATCGCGGAACGCGCGCTGAACCCAAGACCCTGAACCAAAAAAAGCCCCGCCAGTGGCGGGGCTTTCCATGATACCTGAAAGTCTCAGGCGATGGCGGGGGAGGCTTACATCATGCCGCCCATGCCACCCATGCCGCCCATGTCCGGTGCGCCGCCACCAGCGGCTTTCTCTTCCGGATCCTCGGCGATCATCGCTTCGGTGGTGATCATCAGGCCGCCCACGGAAGCGGCGGACTGCAGCGCGGTGCGGGTCACCTTGGCCGGGTCGAGGACGCCCATCTCGAACAGGTCGCCGTACTCGCCGGTCTGCGCGTTGTAGCCGAAGTTGCCTTCGCCGTCCTTGATACGGTTGATGATGACCGAAGCCTCTTCACCCGCGTTGGTGACGATCTGACGCAGCGGAGACTCCATGGCACGCAGCGCGATGGCGATGCCGTGGGTCTGGTCTTCGTTGTCGCCGGTCAGGCCGCGGACCATGGTCAGCACGCGCACCAGGGCGGTACCGCCGCCAGGCACGACGCCTTCTTCGACCGCTGCACGGGTGGAGTGCAGGGCGTCTTCGACGCGGGCCTTCTTCTCTTTCATCTCGAACTCGGTCGCGGCACCGACGCGGATGACGGCAACACCGCCAGCCAGCTTGGCGACACGCTCCTGCAGCTTCTCGCGGTCGTAGTCAGAGGAGGTTTCCTCGATCTGCGCGCGGATCTGGCTGACGCGAGCTTCGATGTCGGACTCGACACCGGCACCGTCGATGATGGTGGTGTTCTCCTTGGACATGGTGACGCGCTTGGCGCTGCCCAGGTGGTCCAGGTTGGCCTGCTCGAGGTTCAGGCCGACCTCTTCGGAGATCACGGTGCCGCCGGTCAGGATGGCGATGTCCTGCAGCATGGCCTTGCGGCGATCGCCGAAGCCCGGTGCCTTGGCCGCAGCAACCTTGACGATGCCGCGCATGTTGTTGACCACCAGCGTGGCCAGCGCTTCGCCTTCGATGTCTTCGGCGATGATCACCAGCGGCTTGCCAGCCTTGGCGACGGATTCCAGCACCGGCAGCAGTTCGCGGATGTTGGAAACCTTCTTGTCGACCAGCAGCAGGTAGGGGTCTTCGAGCTCGACCGCCATGGTTTCCTGATTGGTGACGAAGTAGGGCGAGAGGTAGCCGCGATCGAACTGCATGCCTTCGACCACTTCCAGCTCGTCTTCGAATCCGCGACCTTCGTCGACGGTGATGACGCCTTCCTTGCCGACTTTTTCCATCGCTTCGGCGATGATCTCACCGATGCGCGCATCGCCGTTGGCGGAGATGGTGCCGACCTGGGCGATCGCCTTGGCGTCGGTGCAGGGTACGGAAAGCGACTGGATGTGCTTGACGGCTTCGGCGACGGCCTTGTCGATGCCGCGCTTCAGATCCATCGGGTTCATGCCCGCAGCGACGCCCTTGAGGCCTTCGTTGACGATCGACTGGGCCAGGACGGTGGCGGTGGTGGTGCCGTCACCGGCGGCGTCGGAAGTCTTGGAAGCGACTTCCTTGACCATCTGCGCGCCCATGTTCTCGAAGCGATCCTTCAGCTCGATCTCTTTGGCGACGGAGACGCCGTCCTTGGTGACGGTCGGTGCGCCGAAGGATTTCTCGAGCACGACGTTGCGGCCTTTCGGGCCCAGCGTGGCCTTGACGGCATCGGCGAGAACGTTGACGCCGCGAACCATGCGCTTGCGGGCATCATCAGAGAACTTGACTTGTTTAGCTGCCATTGTCCGATCTTCCTAAATGCGATACGTGGAAACGTGATGAATCAGCGAGTCGAGCGATCGATCAGCCTTCGACGACGGCCAGGATGTCGCTCTCGCTCATGATCAGAACTTCTTCGCCGTCGACCTTCTGCTTCTCGACGCCGAAGCCTTCCTTGAAGATGACGGTGTCGCCGACCTTGACGTCCAGGGCGCGAACTTCGCCGTTGTCGAGGATGCGGCCGTTGCCGACGGCGAGGATCTCACCGCGGGTCGGCTTCTCCTGGGCGTTGCCCGGAAGCACGATGCCGCCGGCAGTTTTCTGCTCTTCTTCTGTGCGACGTACGATGACGCGATCGTGCAAGGGACGGATTTTCATTGCTCACGTTCTCCTGATGGTTGCATGTTGCAAATGCACGTTCCCGGTGAGCGTTGCCCAGCGGGAGAAGGCTTGCGCCTTCCGGTTAATGGGCCTGATGGCCTAAAGCTATCGCTGCTGCCTTGATTGGGTCGGGCAAGACGCTTTCAAGGGTACAGCGCAAATTTTTTGTCCAAATCAGTCCGTGGAAAGATCCTGCTGGCTCACGCTCAGCGCGAATCGCCGTCATGCCCGCTGCTGTCGCGTCCGATGAAGTCACCCTCGAGTGGGCGCGCCTCGGACTCATCGCGTGGCGCTGAGTCACGGTGGGCGGTGCTTGCCGCTGGCCCCCACTCGCTGCCCCCTTGGCCCTGCGTCCGACCACCGCCACTCGCGGCGCGGGGAAACCAGCGTCGTGCGAGCTGGCCGCTCCCCGGCAGCAGACACACCAGGCCCAGCAGGTCGGAGAGAAAGCCCGGGGCCATCAGCAGCACGCCGGCCAGCACGAAGGTGGCGCCGGCCAGCAGCTCGTCCGAAGGCAGTTCACCCAGGGCCAGACGTTCGCGGGCACGCTGCAGGGTGAGCAGGCTTTCACGCCGGATCAGGTGCAGGCCGAAGGCCGCGCTGAGCGCGATCCAGAGCAGGGTCAGCAAAAGCCCGAGCTTGGCACCCAGCGTGAACAGGACGATGAAGTCCGCCAGCAGGAACAGCGCGAGCAGAAAAAGCAGAGGCATGGTGTCTCCCGGGATGACCGACTCTCCCTCAGATGGAGACGACTGCGGGGAAATGCAAGCACCGCCGCTCCCTGGCGGTGATCGGCCGGAGACGCGGCGGGGTCAGAGGGTAGCTTCGTCCTTGAGCTTGGCGACCGTGGTGGCGCCGATGCCGTCGACGCGGGTGAGCTCGTCGAGGGACTGGTAGGGGCCATTGGCCTTGCGGTCCTCGACGATCGCCTGCGCCCTGACCTTGCCGATCCCCGGCAGTGTCGCCAGGGTCTCGGCATCGGCCTGGTTGAGGTCAACCGGCTCGGCGAGGGCCGGCAGGCTGGTGGCCATGAACAGCGACAGCAGGGCGATACCGAACAGCTTTTTCATGTCGATCTCCTCTTCTGTGTCGATCTTGTCGTGACGATCTCTCGCGTGATGACGATGCCGGCTGGCCAGTGCGGTGTGGCGTGCCGACGTGGTGGGGCGGCAGGGTGGCCTACCCACCTATCAGCTATCGACGCGATGGCGCCTCCCTTGACGTCGAATTCGCCCTCGATTGACGTAAGCGATCGCCTACGACTTGAGGCTGCCGCCGCTGGCCGCTGAGTCGCGGCAGCGGGGTGGCAACTCCGGTATACTCCGGCGCGAATTCACAATGCCGGAGATTCCGCCCATGGCCGCCACCCAGTCGCCGCTCATCATCGCCCTGGACTACCCGGATCTGGCCTCGGCCACGGCGCTTGCCGATGCGCTCGACCCGGCGCGCTGCCGGGTCAAGATCGGCAAGGAGCTGTTCACTCGGGTCGGGCCACAGGCCATCGAGGCCATGCACCGGCGCGGCTTCGAGGTGTTTCTGGATCTCAAGTTTCATGACATCCCCAACACCGTCGCCGGTGCGGTCGAAGCGGCGGCGGATCAGGGGGTGTGGATGGTCAACGTCCACGCCGCCGGCGGGCGTCGGATGATGGAGGCGAGTGCCGAGCGGCTGCGCCAGCGTGGGCTGTCGACACGGCTGATCGCGGTCACCGTGCTGACCAGCATGGCTGACGACGAACTCCAGGAGATCGGAGTGGCGGGGGACGCCATGAGCCAGGTCGAACGCCTGGCGCGGCTGACCCAGCAGAGTGGGCTCGACGGGGTGGTGTGCTCGGCACGCGAGAGCGAGCGGCTGCGCGCGATCTGTGGCGAGGGGTTTCTCAAGGTGACCCCGGGCATCCGGCCGGCCACCGCGGCGACGGGGGATCAGCGTCGAGTCATGACACCGGAGGCGGCCATGGCGGCGGGTAGTACCCACTTGGTCATCGGTCGCGCGGTGACCCAGGCCGCCGAGCCGATGGTGGCGCTGGCCGAGATCGAACGCGCGCTGGACGCGGGTTGATCACTCGCCTTCGAGACCCGTGATCGGTTTGCTGGTGCCCCAGCTGTGGCAGCTGGGGCACTGCCAGTTGAGCTGCTCGGCAGCAAAGCCGCAGCGCTGGCAGCGGTAGCGCGGGCGGATGCTGAGCAGCTGGTGGGTGTGCTGCTTGAGCAGCTCCAGGCGGTCGCGTTCGCCGGGGTCGCTATCGGCCAGATAGAGATCCATCAGATAGTCGACGCCGCGCAGGCTGGGGTGGTCACGCAGCTGATCGCTGACGAAGGCGCAGGCGATCTCCGCCCCCTGGCGACGGTGCAGTGCGTCGGCGGCCATGATCACCACGCTGGTGGGCGGCGTGCGCTGCAGCTGCTGCTCGAGAAATTGCCACCAGCCGTCATCGTCGTCGAGCAGGCGGTAGGCGTCGCGCAATGGTTCCAGGACCAGCGTGGTGAAGCTCGGGTCCTGTTCGGGCACGCGCTGCCAATAGCGGATCGCGCTGCGGTACTGGCCGATATCCCACTCCAGCTGGCCCAGAATCCAGTTGGCGCGTACGCAGGCCGTGTCGATGTGCAGCGCCTGGCGCAACGCCTTGCGTGCCAGCGACGGGCTGGCGTTGCGGCGGTGCTGGAGCGCCAGCTCGCACAGCCAGTGCGCGGCGGCGCGGCGCATGTCGGGGTCCTGGCGCACCAGCTGCGGCTGGGCGATCTCGAGCGCTTGGCTCCACTCCTTCTCGCGCTGGAACAGATCCACCAGCAGGCGCTTGGCAGCGAGCTTCTGCTCATCGTCGACGTTGGCCTTGTGCAGCGAGAGCAGCAGCCGCTCGGCGCGGTCGAGCAGGCCCAGATTGAGAAAGTCGCGGGAGAGTTCCAGCTGGACCTGGCCGCTCTGGGCGGCGGTCAGTGCTGGACGGGCGAGCAGATTCTGGTGGATGCGCACGGCGCGGTCGGCTTCGCCGCGAGAGCGATAGAGGTTGCCCAGCGCGATATGCGTCTCGACCGTCTCACTGTTGACCTCGAGGGCCTGGGTGAAGGTCTCGATGGCCCGGTCGGGCTGCTCGTTGAGCAGATAGTTGAGCCCCACGAAGTAGTCGCGGGGCAGGGGGGGAGAGGGCGGGGCGCGCTGCGTGCGTTGGCGACTGCCCTCCCAGCGCCCCAGCCACCAGCCAATGGCGATGGCTGCCACCAGCAATGCCAGTAGCAGAACGTTCGCCATATCAGGTGCTTTCCTTGAACTCCTGCGTGCGCAGGCGATCGAGTTCCTTGCGCTGTTGCTGGTTGTGGCGCTGAGCCCGGGTCAGCAGCGTGCGCAGGCGCAGGTACATGCCGGTCATCGCCAGCATGCCGAGGATCACGCCGCTGGCCAGGGCCACCAGCAGCCATAGCGAGAGCGATGCAGGGGGCAGCTCGACCCAGATGAGGTCCAGCGGCAGCGGCTGCTGATTGTTGACGGCGAAGAGAATGCCGAGCAGCAGCACGACGATCAGAACGATGGCGAGGAAGACGCCTTTGAACCAGCGCATAGTGATTTCCAATGACGAGCCGCGATGTCACCTTTGCCCACGGGGGCGGTAGGCGGCGTCACGACGCGGTGACTGATCGATCAATAGCCCAGCGCCCGGCTGGCATTGACCTGCTCGCGCAACTCCTTGCCCGGCTTGAAATGCGGGACGTACTTGCCGTCGAGATCGACGGGGTCGCCGGTCTTGGGGTTGCGGCCGGTGCGTGGCTCCCGGAAGTGAAGCGAAAAACTGCCGAAACCACGAATCTCTACGCGCCCGCCCTCGGCCAGCGCGTGGGTGATATCGTCGAGTATGACGCGCACCGCCGCCTCGACTTCCTTGGCCGATAGTTCGGGTCGGCGAGAAGCAATCTGCTCGATCAATTCAGACTTGGTCATCGACACTCTCCGTGAGCCGTCTGCCCGGCGGTGACGGACGCTGCCCCAAGGGGCATCCGACCTCTATTGTTGTCGCTTCAGCATACTGCGCAAGTTTCGAGAAAACAACGCATTACGCGGCGCAAAAAGCGTATGTCGGCAGCGCCAGAGCAAAAGCCCCGGAGTCCACGGTGGGCAGGGCCTGGCCGCTACCCGCACGGGCCCCGGCGCGGGGCAGAGGTCCGCCAAGGCGTCTACTCACTGGCAGTCGCTCGGTGGCGGTCTCGCTAGTGGCTCGGTGGCGAGCATAGTGGGCGCGCAGCGCCTCGGCTATAATGGCCCTCGACCCCGTCGCCCAGGGCGCCAGATCGTATTGCGGTAGGGTGGCTTCGGCGTGGCAGGCAATTTCAGCAGTAAGGAGCGTTCGTGGCCGATAACGATGAAGACATTGCGCGCAAGCGTCTCTACTGGCACTCGCGTCGCGGCATGTGGGAGCTCGATCTTCTGCTGGTGCCGTTTCTCGAAGCGCGCTACGACGCGCTGAGTGCCGAGGATCAGACCCGCTATCGCGAGCTGATCGCCGAGGAGGATCAGGACCTGTTCGTATGGCTGATGCGTCGCGAGTGGCCCAGCGACCCGGAGCTGCGGCGCATCGTGCAGATGATCGTCGAGCATGCCGAGAACACTGACCGCGATCGGCGTCAGGCGCTCTAGACTGGCGCTGGCACTCGGCGCTGGGTGGGTCGTGGCGCTGACGCTGTTTGCCGTGCGCTTCCTTGCCCCGGAAGTGGCACTGAGCTTGGGGCTCGCCGGGCTGGCGGGATTGGTCTGGGAGTGGCTGCGCCAGCCGCCGTTGTACTATTTACGCTGTCGCGAAGAGTATGGTCGGCAGCAGTGGGAGCTATCGACCGATGCGCGGGAGTGGCGCAGCGTGCATTGTCGCCCGCTGCGGGTGGCCCCTTGGGTGTGTGGTCTGGCGCTCGATGGTCGACACTGCTGGCTATGGCCGGACGCCTGCGATGGCGCAGCGCTGCGCGCCCTGCGTCTGTGTCTGATCGCGGCTTCAGACGCGCGCGACGAGAGCCCGTCGACGACACCGTGACCGCGTTAGCCGCGCCATGCCCTGACACGCTGTCGGCCGCTGTTCGCGGCCGACGTGGGTTCTTGGGTTGCCCTTCGGGCGATACCTGTTGGCCTGCAGGGCTAAGGCGGCCCGGCGACGCTCGTCGCCGGGCCGCGGAGGGCTCAGCGACGGCCGACAAAGAAGCCGATCGCGAAACCGGCCAGCGCAGCGACCCCGATACCGCTCCAGGCGTTGCGGTGAACGTAGTCATCGGTATCCCGCCACGCCTCTCCGGCGTGTTCCATCAGGTCCTGGCTCATGTCGTCGGCGCGCTGGCGCGCGCGCTGCACGCCGGCACGTCCGCGTTGCTTGGCGTCACGGTAGTAGTGACGGGCGTCGTCTCGATAGTGTCTGCTCATGGATCTTCCTTAATCGAAGTGGGTGACTCGCGGGCGAGAGCGTCGCGTTTTCAGTGTAGTTGCAGTTTCATGACGCGCTAGGGGCGAAGCGAATCAGGGCGCGGCGAACACGATGTGGCGAAAAGGGCTCGGCATGGCGTCGCCTGCCGATTCGCCCACGCCGCCGGGCGAATCGGCGTTTCCCTGTTAGAATGCGCGCCCACTCAATGCCGCCGGGAGCCGTCAAGCCATGCCATCTTACGACGTCATCGTGATCGGTGCCGGCGCCGCCGGGCTGATGTGCGCACTCACCGCGGGCTATCGTGGGCAGCGGGTTCGGGTCATCGACCACGCCAACAAGGCCGGCAAGAAGATCCTGATGTCCGGTGGCGGGCGCTGCAATTTCACCAATCTGGCCACCGCGCCACGGCACTTCTTCTCGGGCAATCCGCACTTCGCGATCTCGGCGCTCAAGCGCTATACCCCGCAGCACTTCGTCGAGCTGGTCGAGCGCCACGGCATCGAGTATGTCGAGAAGGCGCCGGGGCAGCTCTTCTGCGCCGACTCGGCCAAGGCGATCGTCGAGATGCTGCTCACCGAGTGCGCCTGGGCGGGGGTCGAGGTCTCGCTCTCGACCACGGTCGAGCGGGTCGAGCGCCTGGGTGAGGGCGTACGCCTGAAGAGCTCCGCCGGCACGTTCGACGCCGGTGCCGTGGTGATCGCCAGCGGTGGGCTGTCGATTCCGACCCTGGGTGCCAGCGGTTTCGGCTACGATCTGGCGCGCCAGTTCGGGCTGGAGGTGACAGCGACCCGGGCGGCGCTGGTGCCGTTCACCGTGACGTCTCAATGGAAGACGGCGCTCGCCGCGCTCTCCGGGCTCTCCTGCCCGGTGGCGGTGAGCTGTGGCGATGGCCACTATCGCGAGCCGCTGCTGTTCACCCATCGCGGACTCTCCGGGCCAGCGATGCTGCAGGCCTCCAGTCACTGGGAGCCGGGCATGGCGCTGACGATCGATTGGCTGCCGCAGCTCGACGTGGCGGAGGCCTTGCGACAGGGTCGGCGCGAATCGCCGCGCAAGCGTCTCGCCGGTTGGCTCGGCGAGCAGTTGCCGCGCCGTCTGGCCCAGGCGCTGGGCGAGTGGCAAGGGTGGCCGGATACATCCCTGGCCGATCTCTCCAACGCTCAGATCGACGCCATCGCCGAGGCGCTGGCGCGGTGGCAGTTCAAGCCCGCCGGTACCGAGGGGTGGCGCACGGCAGAGGTCACATTGGGGGGTGTCGATACCCGTGCGATCTCGTCGAAGACCTTTGCGGTGGAGGGGCTGCCGCAACTGCGCTTCATTGGCGAGGTACTGGATGTCACCGGCCAGCTGGGTGGCTTCAACTTCCAGTGGGCGTGGGCTTCGGGGGTGGCCTGCGGTCAGGCGGTGTGAATCCGGGGATGTGGCACAAGAGACGACGGCCGCCGGAGAGGGGGCCGTCTAAAAACGTGTAGGTGCCGGCGCTGGCCGCGGCTCAGCGTCGGCGCCCACGGGTGGCGCGGTAGAGCGCCTTGCCGCGGTTGTACATCATCAGCCCGGTCAGCGCGCGCCGAAGCATACGGCCGGTCGCGCGTGGCTTGCGCGCGCTGCGCAGGGCGAACAGGCTGCCGGCCGCCATCAGCGGCACCCGCCAGCTCATCAGCTTGTCCCAGGCGTTGTCGATCGGCGCGGTGGCATCGCGCCATTCGCGCATGGCGGCAGTCATCTCCAGGCGCTGCTGCAGAATCTCGTGCTCGAGCGCCTCGATCCGCTGGCGGTGGCTGCGTTCACTCATGATCCGGCCTCAGTGCATCACGGTCGTGTTCGAGGTGTCGCAGCGTCGCCGCCATCAGCTTGCGCCGGCGGGCCACACGACGGGCGGCAAGGATCAACCCGGCGGCAATCACGAACAGAGCGCCGGCGCAGATCGCGATCGCCTGCAGACGATTCTCGTCCCAGTACATCACCACGATCAGCAGCAGCAGCATGCCGATGGCGAAGGAGAGCATGATCAGCCCCGCGCCGGCCAGCAGCAGCAGCGTGAGCAGACGCTCGCGCTCGGCTTCCCACTCGACCACGGCGAGACGCAGGCGCGTCTCGCCGGTATCGATCAGGTTGGCGATCAGTCGCCGCGCCGCACCGATCACATTCTCGGCGGGCCCCGCCATCAACGCCGCCCCAGCAGCAGCCCCAATACGACGCCGGCAGCCGCACCGATCCCGATGCTGGTCCACGGGTTGTCGTGCACATAGCGATCGGTGGCGTCGATCTGCTCCCGGGCGCTGTCATAGAGCGCCTCGCCGCGCGCTTCGAGCCGCTCGCGCGTATCCTGCAGGCGCTGCTGGGCGCGCTCGCGCAGCTCGGCGATATTGCTGCGCGAGTCATCGGCGGTGGCGTGGATCAGCTCCTCGACCGTCTGCGACAGGTGGCGCAGATCTTCCTTGAGCTGTTCGGTGGAGGCTTCGCGCTCACGTCCGGAGTGCTGGCCACCGGTGGGTTGCATGGTCATGGGTGTCTTCCTTTGACGATCGATTGGCGTGGTTATGACGAACAGCAGTCAGCATAGTCAGCCCGACGCCAGGCATCAACGCGTGCCGGGAATTCCGGCGAGGAAGGTGTTGATGCTGAAGCCCAGCCCGAAACGCTGCACGTCATGGTCGTAGTCGATCAGACTCTCGCCGTAGCCGCGGTAGTACTGCACGTAGCCGCGCACCTTGCCGAACAGCGGGAAAGAGTAGTCGAGCTGGCCGCCGTAGTGGGCTTGGCCCGGGTTGCCGCGCACCATCAGTGACACTTCCTGATCGCCGATCGCGCGCACCAGGGTGAAGTCGCCGTAGCCGATGTAGTCCTCGAGATCCGGGTTGTCATCGTCGCGCGCCTTCTCGGGAATGCGCCAGTGAGGCGCCAGGCTGAAGGCCCAGTCGCCGCGCTGGAAGATCGTCTCCGCGTAGAGGCGGTTCCAGCTACGCGACAGCGGGTCGGAGCGGCCATTGGACTGGTGAGCGAAACCGACCCGGTTGATGGTGTTGGTCCAGCCGAGCACGGTCCAGCTGTTGTCGAAGCTCATGAAGGCTTCCGGCTCGTAGTTGGTCTCGCGGAACGGTGATGAGGCCTCGGAGTTGTAGGCCTGCCACCAGCTGCGCTGGGTATAGGCGAAGTAGAGATCGCCATTGTGGCCGAGCACGTCGTCGAGCAGCTTGACCTTGAAGCTGAGCTGGAACTTCACCTCCGAGTGGTCGACGCCGCCATCGGTGGAGATCTCGCGGAAGTCCGCTTCGTCCGGGTTGGTGTTGTAGGTCCACGGCATGACGTAGTTGCGCCGGTAGGCAGTGATGGCCAGCGGATTGTCGGCCGTCTCCGCTTCCAGGTCGCGACGAATCTCCGCCTTCTCGCTCGCCTGCTGGACCGGGTTGGGGGTTGCCTCCGGGGTCTGTGCCAGCGCCAGGGGTGCCATCAGCGTGCCCATGACTACAAGGCTTGAGAAGGAGAGTGAGCGGATTGGCGTCATGAGACTGTCCTGTCGATAGAGTCCTGGTCGCGAAGGTCGGCCATGGCGAGTGCCGAGGCGCTTCGTGGGTCGTCGCGATATCCGGCGGCTGCGGCCCCGGAGTGCCATCGGTGGCGAGCCGGGGCGATCCGCGCATGCATATGATGCGCCACGCCCGGGCTGATGATAGAGCCAAGCGGGTCGGTGTGGCGAGCGGCGCTGGCGATCGTCGCTGAAACCCTGGAAAATCGCCCCGACGATTCCAGGGACGTTTCCCCGGGGGACGGTGTTTACAAGGAGTTGGCATGTCGGATCATCCGCTCGGGTCGCTCGCCGGGCGTGCGGCCCCTGGCGCCGCGCAGCTTATCATGCGCACGCTGCTGGCAGTGTGCCTATTGCTGGCCAGCGTGGTGGCGCTGGCGCAGCAGCCGACGGATCTGCCGTCGCGGCAGCGACTCGAGGCCGAGCTCGATAAGCTCAAGCAGATCGAGACACCGGACGAGCAGCAGAAGGCCGACCTGGAGCAGCTGCGGGCGGCATTGCAGGCGCTCGATGGGCTGGAGGCGACGCGCAAGGATCTCGATACGCTCGAGCGCAACGTGCGCCAGGCGCCCAAGGAGCGGAGCGAACTCCAGCGTCAACTCTCGGCGCTGAGCGATGATCGGCCACCGGATGCTGCGGCGCTCGACAAGCTCTCGGTGGATACGCTGGTCGAGCGCACCACCGGCGCCCTCGACCAGCTCGAGACGCTGCAGAACCAGCTGGCCACGGTCAACGCCCGCTTGATCAGCGCCGAGACGCTGCCGGAGCGGGCGCAGTCGGCGATGGCCGAGGCCATGGACCGGGCCGAGAAGGCGCGGGGCGAGGTGCGGACGCGCAGCGATGACGAGGACGCTGCCTTCGATCCTACCCAGGCGCGCTATCGGCTGGCGCTGGCCCTGGCTGAGCAGCAGACCGAGTACCACCGTCGCGAGCTGGCCAACAACACCCAACTGCGCGAGCTCGACGTGCTGCGCCGGGACCTGCTGGCGCGCCAGGTGGCGGGGGAGGAGGCGCGCCTCGACGCGCTGCAGGCGGCGCTCGACCGCGCCCGTCGGGCACAGTCCGAGCAGGCGGTGGCGGATGTCAGCGAAGAGGACGCCAGCACCATTGCCGAGCATCCGGTGCTGAGCGAGATCCAAGCCACCAATCGCGACCTCAGCGATCGCCTGCTGACGGTGACCGACCGCACCAACCAGCTGATTCGGCGGGCGATCGACGTGCGTTCGCAGCTCGATCGCGTGCGTCAGGTGCGGCGCACCCTCAACGAGCAGATCGAGGCGATTCGCGGCAGCCCCTTGCTCTCGCGCATTCTCAACGAGCAGCGCCACGCGCTGCCCGAGCTGGATACCCTGGGCGGGCTGCAGCAGGAGATCGCGCAGACGCGGCTCAGCCAGTTCGATCTCGTCGATCAGCGTGACGCGCTGCGCCAGCCCGAGGCGCTGGCGAAGAAGAGCCTGGAGGACGCCGGGATCACGGTGACGCCGTCACTGGTCGAGGCGCTGGTCAAGCTGTTCCGCTCGCGCAGCGAGATCCTCAAGCAGCTCGATGCCGAGTACGGCAACCTGCTCACCGTGGCGATCGATCTGCAGCTCAATCAGGAGCAGTTGGCGGGCATCACCACCTCGCTGCGCGGGATCATCGAGGAGCAACTGTTCTGGGTCGCCAGCGCACGCCCGTTGACGCTCTCCTGGTGGCGCGAAATGCCCGTCGACATGGCGCGCCAGGTGAGCCGCGGCGAATGGCAGCAGGCTCTGAAGAGTCTGTGGCAGGTGCCCGATCTGCGCGCCCTGGCGGTGATCCCGGTGGTGCTGATCACCGGCGTGCTGCTGCTGCTGCGCCGGCGCATCAAGGTGCGCCTGCTCAACCTCCATGAGCAGATCGGGCGGCTCAAGCGCGACACCCAGATGCACACCCCGCGGGCGATCTTCTACAACGCCCTGCTGGCGGCCCACGGCCCGCTGCTGCTGGCGGCGGTCGGCGGTCTGCTGCGTCTCGGCGGAGACGATTTCGCCGAACGCCTGGGCAGCACGCTGCTGCAGCTGGCGCTGGCCTGGGGCGTGCTCGGCTGGGCGCGCCGGCTGCTGGTCGCTGATGGCGTCGCCACGCGTCACTTCCACTGGGCCTCGGGCTATGTGGCGCGATTGCGTCGGCTGCTGCTGTGGCTGGGGTTCTCGCTGATCCCGGTGATTCTGATCAGCGGCATCTCGCCGGGCAGTCAGGCCGAGCTCTCGAGCCGTCCGCTGTCGCTGCTGCTGCTGCTCGCTGGACTGCTGGCCATGAGCGCGATTCTGGTGCGCCTGATCCTGGCCCACGTGCCCTATTTCGGGCTCAAGCTGTTCCGCCTGCTGCTGGGGTTGGGGCTGGCGCTGGTGCCGCTGATCCTGGCCGGGATGATCGCGCTCGGCTACGAGTACGCGGCGCTGCGGCTGATCGGACGCTTCATCAATTCACTCTATCTCTTCGGGCTGTGGATTCTGGTCGAGGCGACGGTGGTGCGCGGGCTGGCGGTGGCGCAGCGGCGGCTGGCCTATCGGCGTGCGGTGGCGCGGCGGCGGGCGCAGATCCAGGAGGGCGCCGAAGGCGGGCTCGAGGTGGTCGAGGAGCCGCCGCTGGACATGGAGCAGGTCAACCAGCAGTCGCTGCGACTCTCCAAGCTGATCCTGTTCATCGGCTTCACCTTCGCCTTCTATCTGATCTGGTCGGATCTGCTCGAGGTGTTCTCCTATCTCGATCACGTGCGGGTGTGGGAGATCCAGCACGGCCAGGGCGAGGCGATGACGGTCGATCCGATCACCTTCGCCGATGTGATCATCGCCCTGATCACGCTGGCGCTGACGATGATGATGGCGCGTAACCTGCCGGGGTTGCTCGAGGTGATGGTGCTGTCGCGGCTGAGCCTCAAGCAGGGCAGCGCCTATGCCATCTCGTCGCTGCTCTCCTACACCATCGTCGGCACCGGGGTGGTTGCGGCGCTGGGGACGCTCGGGGTGTCGTGGGACAAACTTCAGTGGCTGGTGGCGGCACTCGGCGTGGGTCTCGGCTTCGGTCTGCAGGAGATCTTCGCCAACTTCATCTCCGGCCTGATCATCCTGTTCGAACGCCCGATGCGGATCGGCGACACCATCACCCTGGGGCAGCTTCACGGCTCGGTCAGCCGGATTCGCATCCGTGCCACCACGGTGACCGACTTCGACCGCAAGGAGATCATCATCCCCAACAAGACCTTCGTCACCGACCAGCTGATCAACTGGTCGCTGTCGGACAACGTTACTCGGGTGGTGCTGACCTATGGGGTCGCCCATGGCTCGGATCTGGACACGGTGCACCAATTGCTGCGCCAGGCGGCCGAGGCCAACCGTCGGGTACTCAAGGACCCCGAGCCGCAGGTGTTCTGTATCAGCTACGGGCCGACCGCGTTCAACTTCGAGCTGCGTATCTTCGTCAATGATCTGCTCGACCGGCTCTACGCCAGCGACGAGATCAACCGCGAGCTCGACCGGCTGTTCCGCGAGCACGGCATTCGCGTCGCCTTCAACCAGATGGATGTGTGGCTGCACGGCGACAACGGCCAGGCGGCCAAGGTCCAGACCCGCCGCCCCGACGAGACGGTGGCGCTGGGCGAGCCCAGCCGGCGCCAGGCGCGCAGCGGCGACGATGGCCACCTGGGTGACGCCGACGTGGGCGGCGCCGGCCCGGATGGCGGGGATGGCGGACGCTGACGCGAGCGCCTGACAGGTGCCATCAGGGCGCGGGTCCGGGCGCCTATGAACAGGGCGCGGGGTCGGGCGCCCAAGTCAAGCGCCCGGCGTTCAGGCGCGCCGGGCGTGGAGCAGGAACTCGCGATTGCCGTCGCCACCCTGGATCGGGCTCTCGCACCAGTGGGTCAACTGCAGCCCGACGGCGCGGCAGTGGGTCTGCAGGGTCTCGGCGACCTGCTCGAAGAGCGCGGCGTCGCGCACGATGCCGCGGTCGTCGACCCGCCCCGGGCCGACCTCGAATTGCGGCTTGACCAACGAGAAGAGCTCGCCGCCCGGCGCCAGCACCTGGGCGATCTGCGGCAGGATCAGCGTCTGCGAGATGAACGAGACATCCATGACCACGGCATCGATGCCGCCGGGCGCCAGCTCGGCGAGCGCAGCGTGGGGCAGGGCGCGGGCATTGACTCCCTCCAGGCAGGTGACCCGCGAATCCTCGCGCAGGCTGGCGTCGAGCTGGCCGTGACCGACCTCGATACCGATCACCCGAGCGGCGCCGAAGCGCAGCGCGCAGTCGCTGAAGCCGCCGGTGGACTGGCCGATGTCGAGCACGCAGAGGCCGTCGAGGCGACGCTCGAGGGCGCTCAGCAGCGCCTCCAGCTTGAGCCCGGCGCGCGAGACATAGCGCTCCTCAGGAGCGGACTCGATCTTCAGTGCGGTCTCCTCGGGGAGCTTCTCGCCGGGCTTGTCGGCGACCCGCCAGCCGCGGCCATCGTCGATGCTGACGTAGCCCTGGCGGATCAGCCGCTGGGCACGGGTGCGTGACCGCAGCTGGGCGGCCACCAGTTGGTCGAGACGTTTCATGGAGAGGGGGATTCCTTGTCGGCGTCAGGCAGTGGCGCGGGGTCGGCCAGCGGCCCGTCGGAAAAGGTGGTGCGGTTGGCAAAGGCCTGCTGCCACTGTTCGAGCAGGGTCTGGCGCTTGAGCGTATCCAGGGTGGCGAGCAGGCCGGGGCCGATCTGGACCGGCCGGATGGCGTCGCCGAGACGTTCGCGCAGGGCGCTGGCGGTGCCGGGACCGCTGACCCCGGGGTCTACCGCACCCAGCGTGGTGCGGGTCGCCAGCAGTGTCTGCGCCGGGCGCCCGAGCAGGAAGTCGATGAAGCGAGCGGCGGCTTCCGGATGCGGCGCGCCACGCTGGCGCATGACCAGGCGCTGCAGTACCAGGGCATAGTCGCGCGGGATCACCATCTCGAGTTCCGGGTGATTCGCCACGTAAGCCTGGGCGTAGGAGCCTATCAGGTTGTAGCCGATCCAGTAGCGGCCCGCGCTCAGCCCCTCGAGCATCGCCGACGTGGTCGCCTCGAGCGCGGTGTGGCTGCGGCCGAGAGCCGCCACCAGGTCCCAGTAGCGCGCCGAGATGCGCGCATCCTCGATGGCATAGGTGTAGCCGGCGCCGCTCAGTCGCGGGTCGTAGGTGACCACCCGACCCTTGAGCAGATCGGTATGCGCGTCCAGCCGCGCCAGCAGTTCGGCGTGGCTCTCGGGCGGCGGCATGTGCGCGGCGAGATCGCGCCGATAGACCATCACGATCGGCTCGAAGGTAAAGCCGAACAGCTCGTGGCGCCAGCGTGCCCAGCGCGGCCAGGCGGCGGTGATGGGGGAGTCGAGCGGGCTGGAGAGGCCGGCGTTGGCCAACTGGTACTGCCACGGCATGGCCGGCGACATGATCACGTCGGCCTGGGGGGTGTCCTGTTCGGCTAGCACCCGCTGATGCAGCGCCAGGGTGTCCATATGGTGATAGACCAGCGCGATCTCCGGATGGCGCTGCTTGAACGCCGCCAGCAGCGGACGCGCCTGGGGCGGATCGAGGACGCCATAGATCGTCAGCGGAGTTGCCGGTGTGGTGCTGGCAGCGAACTCCAGGGTGCCGGCCAAGGCCGGCCCGCCCAGGGCGGCGGTACCCGCCAGGCCCAGCAGAGCGCCGGTCAGGCGGCGTCGGGAAAGGTCAGGGTGATGCATAGGCCAGGGCGTTCCGGGTGAGCGGGGTCGCTGTCCGCGAGGATGAGGCGGCAGCCGTGGGCGCGGGCGATGCTGTCGACGATGGCGAGTCCCAGGCCGGTGCCGCTGCCCCCCTCGCGGCCGCGATGGAAGGGGCGCAGCACCAGCAGGCGCTGCGACTCGGGGATCCCGGGGCCATCGTCTTCGACGCGCAGTCGCGGCGGACCGGCGAGCACGCTGACGGTGACGCGCCGGGCGCCGTAGAGGGCGGCGTTCTCGAGCAGATTGGCTAGTGCTTCCTCGAGCTGCCAGGCGGTGGCGGCGACCACCACCGCCTGGGCCGGTGTCTCCACCCCCAGATCGACCCCGCGCCGGTCGAAGCTGGCGAAACCGCTGCGCACCGCGCGCTGGGCCAAGGCACAGAGGTCGACCGGGGTGTGTGCCGGGGCGGCCTCGGGGTTGTTGAGGCGGGTCAGCGACAGCAGCTGGCCGGCCAGGCGGGCGGTCTGGGCGGCGGCGGCGTGCATGCTGTCGAGGGCGCTGCGCCACTGTGCCGGATCGGTCTGGCGCAGTGCCAGCTCGGCGCGGGCGGAGAGCCCCGCCAGCGGTGTGCGCAGCTGATGCGAAGCGTCGCCGATGAAGCGCTCCTGGTTGGCTCGCACGCGGCGCATGCGGGCCAGCAGCTCGTTCAGGGTCTGGCGCAGTTCGTCGAGCTCTCGCGGTAGCTCGAGCGACAGCGGTGCCAGCGTGCGCGGGTCGCGCTGGCGGATCGCCCGGCGCAGCCGTGTCAGCGGTTCCAGTGCAAAGCGCGCCGAGAGCAGGACCACCACCATCGCCAGCAGCGCGATCAGCGCCACGTTGAGCAGGCTCGCCAGGAACAGGCGGTTGGCCAGCGCCGTGCGCCCCTCCTGAGAGTGGGCCACGCGTACCTCGAAGCGGTCGCTGCGATCCCATCCTTCCAGACGCGAGCGGCGCACGCCCAGGCGCAGTGCCAGGCCGCCAACGTCGACATCGGCGTAGCTCATCTGGCCGCTGGGCGGGGGCGGCAGCGCGGGCAGGGTGCGGTTACCGGTGACGAAATGCCCCTGGGCGTCGTAGAGGGCGTAGAAGACCCGCTCTTCGGCATCCGTCGCCAGCATCTCCAGCGCCGACGGGGGCAGGTCCATCCACAGGCGGCTCTGCTGCCAGCGCACCTGCTCGGCGATCGACAGTGAGGCGGCATCGAGCAGCCGATCGAAGGCGCGGTCGGCGGCGGCCCGCGAGGCGAACCAGCTCTGCCCCAGGATCAGCGCCGCGACCAGCGCCAGCGGACAGAGCAGCAGCACCGTCAGGCGGCGGTAAAGGCTAAGGTGCGCCAGACGAAAAGGCGTGCCGGCGGTCACTGGGTCTCCAGCAGATAGCCGATGCCGCGCACCGTGCGCAGGCCGATGCCCGAGTCGGCCAGACGCCGACGCAGGCGGTGCACATAGACCTCGATGGCGTTGTCGCCCACGGCCTCGCCGGCGAACGCCTCGTCGATCAGGCGCGCCTTGTCCACCGGCTCGCCGGCGTAGCGCAGCAGACAGGCGAGCAGGCGGTGCTCGCGGGGCGGCAGGGGCAGCGGCGTCTCGCCCAGGCTGAAGCGCTGACGCTGCGGATCGAGGCGCAGCGCGCCCAGGCTCGGTGGCTCGTCCGCGCTGCGCCGGCGCAGCAGCGCACGCACGCGCGCCTCCAGCTCGTCGAGTGCGAAGGGCTTGGCCAGATAGTCGTCGGCGCCGAGATCGAGCCCCTTGACCCGGTCCTCGATCGCCGCGCGGGCGGTGAGAATCAGCACCGGTGTATGGCGATCCACCGCGCGCAGGGTGGCCAGCACCTCCAGGCCGCTGCGCGTGGGCAGATTGAGATCGAGCAGCACCAGCGCATAGGTGTGGGGCTCGCCGAGGCGCGCCGCAGCGACCCCGCCGTCAGCGATGTGCTCGACCTGCTGTTCGGGCGTGGCGAGGGTCGCGACGAGGGTGTCGGCGAGCAGCGGATCGTCCTCGACCAGCAGCAATGTCGGCGGCATGGCAGCGGCTCCTGCAGGGCTGTGGCGGTGAGTCTCGGGGCGGCCAGGCGATTGTAAACGATCGTGATGGGTACGCATTCAACTTTAGTTGGCATTTGCCGCTACGCCGTTGACCGGGTGAAAGCGGGGCGCCTAAATTCCGCCTACGGGAACAGGGTTCTGCCTTACAGAATTGTAAGGTTCGCTCGCTCCGCGTCGGGCGTCACGCTGGATGTGCTGCTTCAACGGCAGCGCGGCCTGTGGCATGACGACGTTCGCTCAAGGACAACATTTGCTTCATCACAATGCTTGCTTCATGAAAACAAAGGAGAAGCCATGATTTCCTCCAAACCCTTGAAATGGGTCGCCGCCGCCGCCCTCACTCTGGTCGCCTCCAGCGCCATGGCCTTCCAGCCCTCGGGCAAGGTCGAGTGTATCGCGCCGTCCGATCCAGGTGGCGGCTGGGACTTTACCTGCCGCAGCGTGGGTAACGTGCTCGAAGAGCTCAAGCTGGTGCCGGCCAGCGTCCAGACCATCAACATGGCGGGCGCCGGCGGCGGCGTGGCGTTCGCCCACACCGTGAGCAAGCGCAAGGGCGACGACCAGCTGCTGGTGGCCGCATCCACCGCTACCACCACACGTCTCGCCCAGGGCCAGTTCCCGGGCATGAACGCCGACATGGTCAACTGGATCGGGGCCGTGGGTGCCGACTACGGGGTGATCGCGGTCTCCAAGGATTCGCCTTATCACAACCTCAACGAGCTGATGGACGCGATCAAGAAGGACCCGCGGGCGGTCAAGTTTGCCGGCGGTAGCGCCAACGGCGGCTGGGATCACCTCAAGGTGCTGATCGCAGCCAAGGCGGCCGGGGTCAAGAACCTGCCGCGGATTCCCTATCTCTCCTACAACAACGGCGGCGAAGCGATGACCCAGGTCATCGGCGGCCACGTCGACGCCTTCACCGGTGACGTCACCGAGACCCAGGGCTTCCTGAAGTCCGGCGACCTGCGCGTGCTGGCGGTGCTCTCCGACGAGCGTCTGCCGGGCGATCTGTCCAACATCCCCACTGCCAAGGAGCAGGGCATCGACGCGGTCGGCCCCAACTGGCGCGGTTTCTACATGCCTGCCGGGATCGACGACGACGCCAAGCAGTACTGGGTCGATGCCATGGACAAGCTCTATGCCAGCGATCAGTGGAAAAAGGTCATGGCCAGCAACGGTCTGATGCCGTTCCACCCCAAGGCGGATGAGTTCCAGGCCTTCGTCAAGCAGCAGATCCAGGACATCAAGGCGCTCTCCAAGGAAATCGGGCTGATTCAATGAGCAAACTCAATGACCGTGTCTTCGGCCTGGTCATGCTGGTCGTCGCCGTGGCCTATTTCTACGGCGCTACCCAGTTTCCGGTCCCCTTCGGGGGATCGGAAGCCGTTGGGCCCGAGACGTTTCCCAAGATCCTGGGGGTGGTGCTGGCGATCTGCAGTCTCTACATGATCGTCAAGCCCGATCCCGATAACCACTGGCCCGCGCTGCGTACCTTTGCCGAGCTGTGCATCGCCGTGGTGGTCCTCATCGTCTATGCGCTGCTGCTGGAGCCCCTCGGCTTCATCCTCGCCACCACGCTGGCGGTGGGTACCCTGTGCTGGCGCATGGGCGCCAAGCCGCTCAAGGCCTATCTCACCGGGCTGATCAGTGGCGCCGTGGTCTTCGTGCTGTTCACCTACGGCCTCGAACTGCCGCTGCCGCTGGGCTTGCTGGAGTTGAACTGATGGAAACGCTGCACTATCTGTCGCTTGGCTTCGGTGTCGCGCTGCAGCCAGAGAATTTGATGTTCGCGCTGATGGGGTGCTTCATCGGCACCCTGATCGGCGCGCTCCCCGGGCTCGGCCCGGCCAACGGCGTGGCGATCCTGATCCCGCTCGCCTTCACGCTGGGGCTCAAGCCCGAAACCGCACTGATCATGCTCACCGCGGTCTACGCCGGGGCGATGTACGGCGGACGTATCTCATCGATCCTGCTCAATATCCCCGGTGACGAGCCGGCGATGATGACCTGTCTCGACGGCTATCCGATGGCGCGCAAGGGCAAGGCCGCCGAGGCCCTGGCGATCTCAGCCATCGCCTCCTTCATGGGCAGCCTGATCGCCACTGTCGGTTTGATCCTGCTGGCCCCGATGCTGGCACGCTTTGCGCTCACCTTCGGTCCGGCGGAGTACTTCGCGCTGTTCGTGCTGGCTTTCGCCACCCTGGGTGGGATTACCGGCAAGAACCCGATGAAGACGCTGATGGCCGCGGCCATCGGGCTGATCATCGCCACCGTGGGGATCGACCTCTCCACCGGCACCCAGCGCTACACCTTCGGCGTGCTCGAGCTCTACGAGGGGGTCGATTTCATCATCGCCATCGTGGGTCTGTTCGCGGTTTCCGAGCTGCTGTTCTTCATCGAGGAGAAGGCCGGCAAGGGGCGCGAGATGATCAAGATCAATCCGCTCAAGCTCAACTGGCGCGACATCGCCTCGATCTTTCCGACCACTCTGCGTGGCGGGGTGCTGGGCTTTATCGCCGGGGTGCTGCCGGGGGCCGGGGCGTCGCTGGGCAGCTTCATCACCTACACCCTGGAAAAGAAGATCCTGGGCAAGAAGGGCTACTTCGGCGAGGGGGACCCGCGCGGCGTGGCGGCGCCCGAGGCGGGTAACAACGGTGCCTCCAGCGGTGCACTGGTGCCCATGCTGACCCTGGGCGTGCCGGGCAGCGGCACCACCGCGGTGCTGCTGGCGATGCTGGTGTCGCTCAACATCACGCCCGGGCCAATGATGTTCACCCAGAACGCCGACCTGGTGTGGGGTGTCATCGCCGCGCTGCTGGTGGGCAACTTCATGCTGCTGTTGCTCAACATTCCGCTGGTCGGGGTGTTCGTGAAGATCCTCTCGGTGCCGCCGATGTATCTGCTGCCGATCGTGACCATGGTCGCGTTCGTGGGCATCTACTCGATCAGCCACTCGACCTTCGATCTCTACTTCATGATCGCCTTTGGCGTTGCCGGCTATATCCTGCGCAAGCTGGAGATTCCGCTGGTGCCGGTGATCCTGGGGCTGCTGCTGGGGCCAGAAATGGAGAAGAACCTGCGCCACGCGATGCAGATCTCCGATGGTGACTGGTCGATCCTGTGGAGCAGCGGGCTCTCGATCGGGCTATGGCTGGTGGCGATCCTGGGGCTGCTGTTGCCGGTGATCGTCGGTCCGATCCTGCGCAAGCGCATGCAGGCAGCCAAGACGCAGATCGGCGACTGATGCCGCTGGCCGCACGTCAATCACGCCCCGGTGCTGGTCACCGGGGCCTTTGCGTGGGGGCCGATGAGGCGGGATTTATCCTCACCGGTTGCTGGCGCGCGGATACGCTGATATAGTTTGCGCCGCTCGACAACGCCTCGGCGTTGTCGGCAACGATGCAAGGTGGCGATGGCTGTTCGATCGCGTCGCGATCGGCACCTTCAAGCGCCCAGCATCGCGTTTATGGTGGCCCTTACCGGTCCTCCCGCAACGCTAAACCGCAAACCCCGCCAGGCCCGGAAGGGAGCAACGGTAGTGGTGGCCGCGTGTGCCGGGATGTGGCTGGTCGGGGCCGCCTCCATTTCTGGCCTGTGTTTCACGCCAGTCTGCGTTCTTCTCCCCCGCGTTGATCTAGCCTCTATTTCTCCTGCCCAAGTCTCTCGGGCTCGTCGGTCTGTCTCGAACGTCACTGATCCTCTGCGCACCTCTGTTTCGGCCTTTGCTGCCTGGGCGGGCGTTGTCGCACCGGTTGGCTGTGTTTGCCCGGGTTTTTTGGCTTTCTGAGCGCTGGCACGACCTGCATCGCGTCTCGGGCCGGGTGTTCCCACTGCGCTGGCGCGTGCTTGCGTATGTGTCGGCGCTCGGCGGGGGTGGTCGCCTCGTCACCCTTCGCTCGATCCTGCTAGAATGGCGCGATCATCGCCGCTCCCTGACGCTGGCCGTGCCACCCTCTGCGTGGCCGGGTCGCCGGGAGAGGGTCTCGCCCAGCCCCAAGGAATTTCGCGTCGCATGAGTTATCAGGTTTTGGCCCGCAAATGGCGTCCTCGCACCTTCCACGAGCTGGTGGGGCAGGATCATGTCAGTCGGGCGCTGGTCAACGCACTCGACCAGGGGCGGCTGCACCACGCCTATCTGTTCACCGGGACGCGAGGGGTCGGCAAGACGACCCTGGCGCGTATTCTCGCCAAGTGCCTCAACTGCGAGCAGGGCGTAGGATCGACGCCCTGCGGCGTGTGCCAGACCTGCCGGGATATCGACGATGGCCGCTTCGTCGATCTGATCGAGGTCGATGCCGCCTCGCGGACCAAGGTCGAAGACACCCGCGAACTGCTCGACAACGTGCAGTACGCGCCGACCCAGGGCCGCTTCAAGGTCTATCTGATCGACGAAGTGCACATGCTCTCCACCCACAGCTTCAACGCCCTGTTGAAGACGCTGGAAGAGCCGCCGCCGCACGTGAAGTTCCTGCTCGCCACCACCGATCCGCAGAAACTGCCGGTCACGGTGCTGTCGCGCTGTCTACAGTTCACGCTCAAGAACATGCCACCGGAGCGGGTGGTCGAGCATCTGACCCGGGTACTCGAGGCGGAGCAGGTGGCCTTCGAACCGCCGGCGCTGTGGCTGCTGGGCAAGGCCGCCGATGGCTCGATGCGCGATGCCCTGAGTCTCACCGATCAGGCGATCGCCTTCGGCCAGGGTGAGATCCGTCGCGGCGACGTCGCGGCGATGCTGGGAACGCTCGATCATGCGCACCTGCTGGCACTGGCCGAGGCGCTGGCGGAGGTGGATGCCGAGCGGCTGCTGGCGGAGGTCGCAGCGCTGGCCGAGCAGGGGCCCGATTTCGCCGGGATTCTCGACGAGATCGCCGGGCTGATGCATCGCCTCGCCATCGCCCAGATGGTGCCCAGCGCCCTCGACAACGGCCATGGCGATCGTGATCAGCTGTTGGCCATGGCCTCGCGCTTCACCGCCGAAGATGTCCAGCTCTATTACCAGATCGCGCTGCAGGGTCGCGGCGATATCGACAACGCGCCGGATACCCGCACGGCCCTGGAGATGACCCTGCTGCGGATGCTGGCCTTCCGCCCCCAGGGGGTGCCGACGCCGCCGCAGACCGATCTGCCGCTGCGCGGCGAACAGCCTTCGAGCCAGTCTGGAAGCGCCCCGGCAGCGCCTGCCGCTGCGCCATCGGCTCCTGCCTCGACGGCCAGCTCTCCGGCGCCGACGCCGGCTGTCGATGCATCGGCCCCGACGCCGGCCGTGGAGTCGACGCCCGAGACATCGGCAGCGCCATCTACGCGTGTCGCGCCTCCGGCGCAGACACTCGCCCACGCCGAGCCCGCTGCGGCGTCGCCCCAGCCGGCCCCGGCGGCGGACTCGCCGCCCTGGGCGGTCGAGCAATCGGAAACTGGCGCGCCATCTGCCACGACGCAGGCCGTGGATTCATCGGCCCCGACACCGGCCGTCGATTCACCGGCCCCGATGCCGGCCGTGGATGCAACACCCGAGACCCCGGCGGCGGCGCCGTCTCGAGCCGCCGCACCCCAGGCGCAGGTGCCGGCGTCCGCCGCAACCGCCGCTCCGGCGCCCGGGCAGGCAGGGGATACGCCGCCCTGGGCGGTCGAGCCAGCGTCAGCGGGTGCTTCATCGGACCCAGCACCGGCCGCAGCGTTATCTGCCGCGACGCCGGCTGTGGACTCGTCGGCCTCGACACCAGCTGCAGGGGGAGAGCCGTCGATGTCGTCGGCCGCCCATGAGCCCGCGGTGCCGATCGCCGCGGATGCCGAGCCCGCATCCGAGGGGGCCTGGGATGCCGACCCCGACTTCGACGACGCCGATCTGGCCCAGGACCAGGCCGCCGCCGAAGCCGCCTATGCCGACTGGCAGGCGACGCCTGAGCCAACAGCGGTGGAAGCTGAGGAGGAGCGCCAGCCGGCGGCGGCAAGTGCCACTGCGGCCATGGCGCCCGCCGCGGCGGGGGAGCATCTGACGCATGCGGCCTGGCTCGAGCGCTTCGATACGCTGGAGATCGGCGGTCTGACCCGTAATCTCGCAGCGCACTGCGTGGTGACCCACGACGATGGCAAGACCCTGGCGCTGACACTCGATCCGGGGCAGTCGGCGATTCTCTCCGAGATGCATGTCGAACGCATCACCAAGGCGCTCGCGGCCCAGGGCTTCGCGCGTCGTGTGGCGATCGAGGTGGGGCCGCTCGATGGTCGCCTGGAGACCGCCCGCGACAAGCGCGACCGTGAAGCGCGCGAGCGTCATGCGCAAGCGGTTGAAGCGCTGCGCGGCGACCCGCACGTTCATGAGCTGGAGTCGCGCTTCGGCGCCCGTCTGCTGGAAGAGAGTGTGACCAGCGACCGGGTCTGAACTGATGAGTGGCCGCCGCAACTGCCGGTGTGGCCCGAAGTTTCCCATTTCAATCGATCCCAACGTCGTTCCAAGGAGTGCGAGATGTTCAAAGGTGGCATGGGCAACCTGATGAAGCAGGCTCAGGAAATGCAGGAAAAGATGCAGCAGGTGCAGGAAGAGATCGCCCAGATGGAAGTCTCGGGCGAAGCTGGTGCCGGCATGATCAAGGTCACCATGAATGGTCGGCATGACGTCAGCCGGGTCGAGATCGATCCCTCGCTGATGCAGGAAGACAAGGAGCTGCTCGAGGACCTGCTCGCCGCCGCGGTCAATGACGCGTCGCGCAAGGTGGAGAGCCAGTCCAAGTCACGCATGGAAGAGGTCTCCTCCGGCCTCAATCTGCCGCCGGGCATGAAGCTGCCGTTCTGATGAGCTTTTCGCCGCTGGTCGAACAGCTGCTGGAGAGCCTGCGCGTGCTGCCGGGAGTCGGACCCAAGACTGCCCAGCGTATGGCGCTGCATCTGCTCGAACGTGACCGTGACGGTGGCCGCCGGCTGGCCGAGGCCCTGGTGCAGGCGGTGGAGTCGGTCGGCTACTGCGAGCGCTGCCGCACCCTGACCGAAGAGACGCTGTGCGGCGTGTGTCAGGACGCGCGACGCGACCCGCGGCTGCTGTGCGTGGTCGAGTCGCCGGCCGACATGCTGGCGATCGAACAGGCTGGCGGCTATCGCGGCCAGTACTTCGTGCTGCATGGCCACCTTTCGCCGCTCGACGGTATCGGTCCCGACGACATCGGTCTCGATCAACTGGAGGCACGGTTGGCGGCAGAGACGGTCGATGAGGTGATTCTCGCCACCAACCCCACGGTCGAGGGCGAGGCAACCGCGCACTATATCGCCGAACATCTGGTGGGGCAGGCGGCCAAGCTCTCGCGCCTGGCCTACGGGGTGCCCATGGGCGGGGAGCTCGAGTATGTCGATGGCGGCACGCTCAGTCGCGCCTTCCTCGGGCGCCAGCCCTTCGCCCGCGAGTGAGTCGGGCCCCGTGCGACCCCTCCGCGGGTGCCGCCTGGATGGCGGCGGGGCTTTGCGCCACGCCGCATCTTGCCGTATCCAGCGTCTTCACACGTAACGCGGCCGCGGCCGTGACGCGCTCAACCATGAAAGAGTCCGAATGACTGTCGACACTCCCATTGAATGGATCGATACGCCGGCGGGTCTCGCCGCCGCCTGTGCCGCCCTGGCCGACGCCGAGGTGCTGGCGCTGGACACCGAGTTCTTCCGCGAGACCAGTTTCTACCCGGTGCCGGCGCTGGTGCAGCTCAGCGCCGGCGAGCGTATCTATCTCATCGATCCCCAGGCGGTGGCGGCGGACGAGGCGCTGCGTGCGCTGCTCGCCGGCGGTGCGCCCAAGCTGATCCACGCCTGCAGCGAGGATCTCGAGGTGCTGGCGCTGTGGGCCGGGGTCGAGGTCGCGCCGCTCATCGACACCCAGGTCGCCGAGTCGCTGCTGGGTGAGTCGGCGGCGATCGGCTATCGCGGGCTGGTACAGGCGCGCTGTGGGGTCGATCTGCCCAAGGAGGAGACCCGCTCCAACTGGCTCGAGCGTCCGCTGAGTGCGGCGCAGCTCGACTACGCGGCGCTCGACGTCTATTTCCTGCCCGAGATCTGGTCGCAGCAGCGCCAGGCGCTGGAGGCGCAGGGGCGGCTGGCGTGGCTTTACGAGGAGTGCGCTGCGCTCGGCGCCGGGCGCGACGTCAATGCCGGCGAGCGCTGGTATCTGCGTCAGCGTCAGCTGTGGCGGCTGACGCCGCGTCAGGTCGAGGCCTACCGTCTGATGACGCGCTGGCGCGAGGCGGAGGTGCGCCGTCGCGATACGCCGCGGGGGTGGCTGGCCAAGGATGGACTGCTGTTGGCGATCGCCGAGGCGATGCCCGCCAACCGTTTTGAGCTGGCCGCGGCCGACGGTGTGACGCCGGCGCTGGTCAAGCGTGAAGGGGATGCGCTGCTGGCGCTGGTCAAACAGGCGCAGCACGCCGACGAGGAGACGCTGCCGACACCGCCCCCGGTACCCACCGCGCCGGCCTTCAAGCGGCGCATGAAGGCGCTCAAGCAGGTGGTCGGCGAGCGTGCCGCGGCGCTGGGACTGGCGCCGGAGCGGCTCTCCAATCGCGCCGAGATGGAGGCGATCGCGGCGGCGCACCTCGGTGGCCAGGCGCTGCCGCTGCCCGGCGGCTGGCGGGGTGAATGCCTGGCGGCCCCCTGGCGCACCGCGCTGGCCGAGCTGGAGGGGGCGGCATGAGCGACAGCGAGCGGCATCTGCTGTGTGAAGTGGTCAAGAGCGCCCGCCTCGACGAGATGTATCTTTATCTCGACAAGGCGCAGGGCATGGCGGCGGTGCCGGAGGCGCTGCGCGAGCGCTTCGGCCGCCCGCTGCCGGTGATGACCCTGCTGCTGCGCGCCGAGCGGCCGCTGGCTCGGGTCGATGTCCACCAAGTGATGGCGGCGATCCGCGCTCAGGGTTTCTATCTGCAGATGCCTCCGGCCAAGGAGGGCTATCTGCTCGATCTGTTCACTCCCCGCGATAGGGATGAGCCGCCCCATGCGTGAGCGATTCTGGGAACGGTTCACGCTCGAGGAGCTGACGCCGCAGGAGTGGGAGGCGCTGTGCGACGGCTGTGGCAAGTGCTGCCTGGTCAAGATGGAGCACCCGGAGAGCGGCGACGTGGCCACGCTCAATGTCGCCTGCCGCCTGCTTGATATCGACAGTTGCCGCTGCGGCGACTATGCCCACCGCTTCGAGCGGGTGCCGGAGTGTACCCAGCTCAGTCTCGCCAATCTCGATGAGTTCCACTGGTTGCCGCACAGCTGCGCCTATCGCCGCCTGTCCGAGGGGCGCAAGCTGGCCAGCTGGCACCCGTTGCGCAGCGGCGACGATCGGCGCATGCACGCCCGTGGCATGAGCGTGCGCCACTTCGCGGTGAGTGAGCGCGAGGTCGACGAGGCGGACTACGAAGCGCACATCATCGATATCCTGCCGCTACGCGACTGACCCCTCCCTCAGCATCTCTGGCTGCCCTGCGAACCCACGGGTCATCGCCTCCTGCTGCGGCCGGCCCGTGGGGCCGGCCGTATTCGCATTTCACTCGGCTTCCTGCTGCGGCTCACCCGGTGACACCTGCGGCTCTGCGACGCCCAGGGCCCACAGCAGGAAGGCGTCCTGGCGGGCGTTGTCGCGCCACGCCTTGAAGCGCCCGGAGGCGCCGCCGTGACCGGCTGCCATATCGGTGCGCAGCAGCACCGGGCCGCGGGCGCTGTCGAGCTCGGTCATGCGTGCATAGAGCTTGGCCGGTTCCCAGTAGGGGACCCGGGAGTCGTGCCAGCTGCCCTGCAGCAGCACACTGGGGTAGGGCTGCGGGGTCAGGTTGTCCAGCGGCGAATAGTTGCGAATGCGCCGACGCGCGGCGGGCTCCTCGGGGTTGCCCCACTCGGTGTACTCCGCCGTGGTCAACGGCAGGTCGGGATTCTCCATGGTGCGCAGCACGTCGACGAAGGGTACGTCGAGGACCGCGGCGCAGAACGCGGTCGGCTCCAGGTTGAGGCTGGCGCCGACCAGCAGGCCGCCGGCGCTGGCGCCGTAGGCGGCGATACGCTCGGGGGCGGCGAGGCCTGAGTCGACCAGGGCGTGGCGTGCGGCGAGGAAGTCGCGGAAGCTGTTCTCCTTGTGCTCCAGCTTGCCGGCCAGGTACCAAGGCTCGCCGCGGTCGCCGCCGCCGCGCACGTGGGCCACGGCGAAGGCGACCCCGCGCGCGAGCAGCTCGAGCCGGGCCACCGAGAACCAGGGGTCGAGCACCTCACCATAGGCGCCGTAGCCGTAGAGCAGGGTCGGCATCGGCGTCTGCCCCAGCAGGTCGGCGCGGGCGACCACCGAGACCGGGATGCGCTCGCCGTCGTGGCCCTTCGCCCACAGGCGGCGGCAGGTCAACTGCGCCGGCTGCAGGTCGCCGTGCAGTGTCTGACGCTTGAGCAGGCGCTGCTCGCCGCTGTCGAGATCGTGCTCGACCCAGCGCACGGGGAGTGTGAACGACTCCTCGCGCAGGCGCAGGCGGCGGGCGTGGAAGTCCGGTGTGTCACCCAGTGCCAGGCTGCATGGCGCCTCCGGCAGCGGCAGACGATAGCCGGGTACGTCAGCGGCAGCGCTGGTGTCAGTGCCCGGCGTGAGTTCGATCGCGCGCAGATAGACCTGGGCCTCGTGGTGGTCGCGTTCGGTGAGCATCAGGCCCCAGGCGAAGGCGTCGACGCCCTCGAGGGTGACATCCTCGCGATGCCCCACCAGCGGCTGCCACTGATCGGGCGCACTCACCGGAGCGGTATCGAGGCGGAAGTGGGCAGCATCGCGATTGTGCAGCACATAGAAGGTGTCACCGCGGTGGTCGATGCCGTACTCGATGCCGCTTTCCCGCGGGCGCACGCAGCGCGGTGCGCGCTCGGGCTCGGCGGCGGGGATCAGATGGCACTCGGCGGTGTCCTTGGAGGCGGTCTCGATCACCAGCCACTGGCGCGAGCGGGTCTTGCCCACGCCGACCCAGAACTCGACGTCGGGCTCTTCGAACAGCTTGGCGCAGCGGTCGCTCTCCACGCATAGCCGCCAGACGCTGGCGGGGCGCTGGGTGGCGTCGTAGCGGGTAAAGAGCAGGGTACGATTGTCCTCGGCCCATAAAAGCTCCGGCCCCAGACGCCGGCGCAGCCGGCGCGGTTCGCCGTCCGGCAACTGCTTGAGATAGAGATCGAAGAACTCGTTGCCACTGACGTCCTCGGTCCAGGCCAGCCAGCCTTCGTCGGGGGAGAGCGCCATGTCGCCGAGCTCGAGAAAGGCGTGATCGGCGGCCCGCGCCTGCAGATCGAGGATCAGTTCGGGGCCGACGTCAGCATCAGCGTGGCATGCCTGGCGCCACCAGCGCGGATAGTCGGCGTCGGCGGCGGTCTCGCTCCAGTAACGGTAGTGGCTGAGCGTGGTCGGCAACCCGGTGACGGCGAGTTCGCGGCGCGCCAGATGACCGTCGTAGAGCGCATCCTCGAGGGGCTTCAGCGGCGCGAAGAAGCCGTCGCTCTGGCGGTTGGCGGCGCGCAGGAAGGCCTTCACCTGAGGGTCGTCGCGTGACTCCAGCCAGTGCCAGGCGGGGTCGTCGTCACGGCGGAAGTGGCTGACGGGGGAGGGCTCGGGGGTCTGGGCGCGGGGCATAGGCGATCGGGCTGCTCGGGTGGGTAAGTCGCATGGCGAGAACGCCGCCGCGACCCGACCCTCTGGCACGGACCCCGGGCGGCTGTGCTTTCCAGGCGGGGAGTGTACCATGTCCCAAACCGTTCGAATCGAGAGTCGTCATCATGCTGTTTTCCGATTCCCTGCCGCAGCTGTGGCTGAGCTACGCTGCCCTCTCCTGTGTGGTTCTGGTCACCGGCTATCTGGGGGTGCGGCTGTTGCCGCTGTTGCCGCGTCTGGTGCTGGTCGGCGTGGTCGCCGGGGCGCTGTGGATGGTCGCCCCCTTCACCCTGCCACTGTTGCAGCCGGGGGAGACCTACTCCGGTCTGGCCCCGGCCATCGTGGTGATGGCGGTAGGGGTGCTGCAACACGACAGTAGTCAGGTCTTCGGTGCGCTGCCGCTGCTACTGCTGGGGGCGGCGCTCGGTGCGGTCGTCGGCGCGCTGGCGTGGCGCAGACTGCGTCGCCGCGGCGATGACGAGGATCGCTCCGGTGGCCGCGGCGGCAGACAGCCGTCGGGTGCCACCCGTGCTGCCGCCACGAAAAAGACGGGTGGGCGTGGCAAGGGTGGCGGTCGCCGCGAACCGATGGTCGGCTGATTCGGCCTCGCCTGCGGGGCTTCAGTGGGCGGCCGGGGCGGAGTCGCGCCGGCGCTTTTTTTGGACAGGGTTTCGTGCGCACGCCAGCGTCGGAGCCGGGTGGCAAGAAGGAAGCGCGGCATGCGTGCGTTGAGGGTATGGCTGGTATGTCTGTTCGGTCTGCTGCCGGGCTGGGTGCTGGCGCAGACGGCGCCGGACGTCAGAATCGTGGTCGATGTCTCCGGCAGCATGAAGCAGAACGACCCCAGCAACCTGCGCGCCAACGCGCTGGATCTCGCCGCTATCCTGCTGCCGCAGGAGGCGCGCGGCTCCATCTGGACCTTCGGTACCACCGTGGCCAACCCGGTTCCCGATGCCGGGGTCGACGATGCCTGGCGTCAGCGGGTGAGCCAGCTGATGCCGCAGCTCACCGACTACCAGCAGTTCACCGATATCGAGCGGGCCCTGACCCGCGCCGCCGCCGCGCCGCCCCAGGGGCCCAATCGCCATCTGATCCTGCTCACCGACGGCATGATCGACCTGCCCGCCACCGGCGGCGACAAGCGACAGCAGGACGCGGCCTCGCGGCAGCGGGTCATCACCGAGCTGGCGCCCAAGCTGGCGGCAGAGGGGGTGGCCGTCCATCTGATCGCGCTGTCGCGCAACGTCGACCTGCCGCTGCTCGAGCAGGTGGCGCAGACCACCGGCGGTCTGGCGGTGGTGGCCGATACGCCGGATCAGTTGCTGCGCGCCTTCCTCGACGTGCTCGACCGTATCCTGCCGGGAGACCAGGTGCCCATCGATGCGCAGCAGCGCTTCACCGTCGATGACGATATCCAGGCCTTCAACGCGCTGCTGTTCCACGCGCCGGAGGCCGGCTCGCCGGTACTGATCGGCCCCGACGGCCAGCGCTATTCCCGCGACGACCATCCCGGTCGGGTCGAGTGGCAGAGCAGCGACCGCTACGATCTGATCAAGGTGCCCGATCCGACGCCCGGCGAGTGGCGGATCGAGGGCGCCATCGGCGGCGACAGTCGGATCGGCATTCGTGCCGATATCGCGCTGCGCAGTGCGGCGCTGCCGGCGACCCTCTACCGCGGTTTCACGACGCCGCTGGATGTGTGGCTGGAAGCGCAGGGTCAGCGTCTGGAGGGCGATGCGCTACCGGCCGGGCTCACGGTGCGCGCCGAGCTGCGTGACCTCGATGGCAATCTGCTGGCGCAGACGACGCTATCGCCCCAGGCGGGGCACTTCCGCGGTGAGCTGCCCGGCGCAGCGCAGCTGGGCAACGCGCGCCTGGTGATCACCGCGCGCAGCGATCGCCTGATTCGCCAGCGGGTGCAGGCGGTCAACGTGGTCGCGGCACTCAGCGCCGAGCTCAGCCAGGACGGCTCGCGCATCGTGATCCGTGCCAACCACCCCGACCTCAATGCCGACAACACGCGGCTCAGCGCCGAGCTCACCGGCAGCCCGCTGACGGTCCAGCGCCTCGATGCGCGCACCTGGGCGGTAGAGGTGCCGCGTACCGATCCCAATGCCTCGCTGCCGGTGACGATCTCCGCCGAGGCCGACCTCGATGGTCGTACCTTGCACTTCGACCTGCCCATCGTGCGTTTGAACCCCGATGCCGCGGTGGGGCTCACCGGGGCCGATCTATCAAGTGCGGTGCAGAGCCAGCAGCGGGAGCAGGACGATAGTTTGGGCAGTGGTAGCGACGACAGTTTCACCGATGGCTTGTCGGCGTCGCAGATGGCCGATGCGGCCGTGACCAAGGCGCGCGAAGGCTGGCAGGTTGCGCGCCCCTATGTCGAGCGTTATGCCCAGCGGCCGGTCACCTGGATCGTGATCGCGCTGCTGGTGTTGCTGCTGCTGCTCGAACGCTGGCGCCGCGCCGCCAGCCGGCGACGTCGGGCGCGGCGCTCGGAGCCCTCCCTGTAAAGGCGCTGTTACCACCTTGGTGGCAGCGCCGTCGCGCGGGGAACCTGATATAAGTGAGTTATTCAAGGCTTATCAAGGAGATCCCATGGGTGACAGCGCGAACGCTTACGTCGAGTCCGGAGTGCCCCTGACGGGTCTCGAGACCTTTCACTCGATCAACGACATCATCGCCGATGCCTGTCGCCGCTACGCCGACAAACCGGCGTTCAGCTGCATGGGCAAGACCCTGAGCTATGCCGATATCGATCGCCTCGCCGATCGCTTCGCTGCCTGGCTGCAGACCCACACCGATCTCGAGCCGGGCGATCGCATCGCCATCCAGCTGCCCAACGTGCTGCAGTTTCCGGTGGCGGTGTTCGGCGCGCTGCGCGCCGGCCTGGTGATCGTCAACACCAATCCGCTCTACACCGAGCGCGAGATGCGCCATCAGTTCCGTGACGCCGGGGCCAAGGCGATCGTGGTACTGGCCAACATGGCCCAGAAGCTCGAGAACGTGCTCGACCAGACCGAGATCCGCCATGTGGTGGTCACCGAAATGGGCGACCTGCACGACTGGCCCAAGCGGGCGCTGATCAATTTCGTGGTGCGGCGGGTCAAGAAGATGGTGCCCGCCTACTCGCTGCCCCAGGCGGTCGATTTCCGGCGCACCCTGGCCGGTGGTGGGCCTGCGGCCACGGTCGCGTCGGGGCAGGATGAAGAGATCGCCGTGCTGCAGTACACCGGCGGTACCACCGGGGTGGCCAAGGGCGCGATGCTGACGCACCGCAACCTGATCGCCAACATGCTGCAGACCCAGCAACTACTCGGCGACACGCTGGAGAACGGTCGCGAGACGATCATTGCGCCGCTGCCGTGCTATCACATCTACACCTTCACCGTGAACTGCCTGTATGCGATGACCACCGGTCAGCACAACGTGCTGATTCCCAACCCGCGGGACATTGCCGGCTTCGTCAAGACGCTCTCCCAGACGCCGTTCAGCGTCTTCGTCGGGCTCAACACCCTGTTCAACGCCCTGTGCCAGCGCGACGACTTCAAGGCGCTCGACTTCTCGCAGCTCAAGTTCACCATCTCCGGCGGCATGGCGCTGACCCAGGCCGCGGCCAAGCGCTGGCAGGAGGTGACCGGCAACGGCATCGTCGAGGGCTACGGCTTGACCGAGACCTCGCCGATCGCCCTGGTCAATCCGCCCGAGGCGCCGCAGATCGGCACTATCGGCCGGCCGGTGGCGGGCACCGAGGTGCGAGTGGTCGATGACGAAGGTCGCGCGCTGCCACCGGGGGAGAGTGGCGAACTGTGCATCAAGGGGCCGCAGGTGATGAAGGGCTACTGGAATCGCCCGGAGGATACCGCCAAGACGCTCAGCGATGATGGCTGGCTGCGCACCGGTGACATGGCGGTGGTGCAGGAGGATGGCTACGTCAAGATCGTCGACCGCAAGAAGGACATGATTCTGGTCTCGGGGTTCAACGTCTACCCCAACGAGATCGAGGAAGTGGTCGTGGGGCACCCGGACGTGCTCGAAGCCGCCGCGGTGGGGGTGCCCGACGAGGAGAGCGGCGAGGCGATCAAGCTGTTCGTGGTGGCGCGTCATGAGGGGCTCGATCCCCAGGCGCTGCGTCAGTGGTGCAAGAAGGAGCTGACCGGCTACAAGGTGCCGAAGTTCGTCGAACTGCGCGACGAGCTGCCCAAGAGCAACGTCGGCAAGGTACTGCGGCGCGAGCTGCGCGATGGCCATCAGGCTGCCGATAGCGGGGCCTCGACGTGAGTTAGTGCAGTTTCGGCGCTACAATGGTGGGTTCGCCGTGGTCTAGCGTGGTGTCCCACAAGTAACGCAAAGACATATCGGATGCATGGTGTTGTCAGGCCAGGCGTGAGGAGGCGTCATAGTGGGGTCTATGGCAACGACGAGCAACGCCGCATGGCGGCGCCATGGGCCGATATGATTGGATGATATTTGTGGGGGCACCACACTAGCGGCGGACTTCACCGGACTGTCGATGTCGAGGATCTCTTGAGCGCCACCGCTGCCAACGCTTCCCAAGCTCTGACTCAATTGCAGGCACGGCTCGACGCCTGTCTGCTGCACGATGCCCATGCCCTGCGCGGGCGCCTGGCGCGGCTCGAACGGCGCGCCCGCGAGGGCAAGCCGATCGACCGCTCGTTGGGCGAGATCGAGACCCGGGTCGAGGCCTCACAGTCGCAGGCCGAGCGCCGGCGCCAGCAGCGCGTCACCCTCGACTATCCGGAGTCGCTGCCGGTGGCGGCGCGGCGCGAGACGATCCTCGAGGCGCTGCGCGAGCATCAGGTGGTGGTAGTGGCCGGCGAGACAGGCTCGGGCAAGACCACTCAGCTGCCCAAGCTGTGTCTTGAGCTGGGCCTGGGCCGGCGCGGCATGATCGGGCATACCCAGCCGCGGCGGCTGGCGGCGCGCTCGGTGGCTACCCGGCTGGCGGAGGAGCTCGAGGTGCCGTTGGGCGAGCAGGTCGGTTATCAGGTGCGCTTCACCGACCAGAGCAGCGACACCACCCTGGTCAAGCTGATGACCGACGGTATTCTGCTGGCCGAGACCCAGCACGACCCCGACCTGCTGCGCTACGATGCGATCATCATCGACGAGGCCCATGAGCGCAGCCTCAACATCGACTTCCTGCTCGGTTATCTCAAGCGCCTCAGCGCGCGCCGGCCCGATCTCAAGATCATCATCACCTCCGCCACCATCGACGTCGACCGGCTATCGCGCCACTTTGCCCGCGAGGTCGACGGCAAGCCGTGTCCGGCGCCGGTGGTCGAGGTCTCCGGGCGTGCCTACCCGGTCGAGGTGCGCTACCGCCCACTGGTGCGAGAAGCCCGCGACGAGGAGGATCTGACGCTGCAGGAGGGTATCTTGGCGGCGGTCGAGGAGATCGAGCAGATCGAGCGCGACAAGCGCTGGTACTCGGGGCCGCGGGATATCCTGATCTTCCTGCCCGGGGAGCGCGAGATTCGCGAGACCGCCGATCTGCTGCGCCGGCTAGAGCTCAAGAGCACCGAGATCCTGCCGCTCTACGCGCGGCTCTCCAACGCCGAGCAGAACCGTGTCTTCCAGAGCCATGCCGGGCGCCGTATCGTGCTGTCGACCAACGTCGCCGAGACCTCGTTGACGGTGCCGGGCATCCGCTATGTGATCGACCCGGGGCTGGTGCGCATGAGCCGCTACAGCTTCCGCGCCAAGGTGCAGCGGCTGCCGATCGAGCCGGTGAGCCAGGCCAGTGCCGATCAGCGCAAGGGGCGCTGCGGGCGTGTCGCCGAGGGCGTGTGCATTCGTCTCTACAGCGAAGAGGACTTCCTCTCCCGGCCCGAGTTCACCGAGCCCGAGATCCAGCGTACCAACCTGGCGGCGGTGATCCTGTCGATGCTCTCGCTCAAGCTCGGCGAGGTGCTCGACTTTCCCTTCGTCGACGCCCCCGATCCGCGCGTGGTCAAGGATGGCTACCGGCTGCTGTTCGAACTCGGCGCGGTGGACGGCGGCGAGCGTCTGACCGACACCGGGCGACGCCTGTCGCGGCTGCCGATCGATCCGCGGCTGGGACGCATGGTACTGGCCGGCGAACAGTTCGGCTGTCTGCGCGAGGCGCTGATCGTGGTCAGTGCGCTGGCCACCCAGGATCCGCGTGAGCGCCCGGCCGAGAAGCGTCAGGCCGCCGACCAGAAGCACCGCCAGTGGGATGACCCCGATTCGGACTTCGTCGCCTGGCTCAATCTGTGGCAGGGCTTCGAAGCGGCCCGCGACGATCTCTCCGGCAGCCAGCTGCGGCGCTGGTGTCGTGACCAGTACCTGAGTTATCTGCGCCTGCGCGAGTGGCACGATACCTATCGCCAGCTGCGCCAGCTGGTGCGCGAGATGAAGCTCGAACCGAGCAGTGCCATGCAGCCCGGCGAGGGGGAGGAGGCCGCACCTAGGGTGGACGCGGCGCGCCTGCATCAGGCGCTGCTCGCCGGGCTGCTCTCGCATCTCGGCCAACTGCAGCCGGAGAGCCGTGAGTTCCTCGGCGCGCGCAATCGCAAGTTCATGCTCCATCCCGCCTCGGGGCTGGCCAAGAAACCGCCCAAGTGGGTGATGGCCGGTGAGCTGGTCGAGACCAGTCGGCTGTTTGCCCGTGACTGTGCGCGCATCAAGCCGGAGTGGATCGAGCCCCAGGCGGGGCATCTGGTCAAGCGTGCCTACAGCGACCCACACTGGGAGCGCAAGCGCGCCCAGGTGGTGGCGCTGGAGCAGGTCACCCTGTTCGGGCTGCCGATCGTCAGCGGCCGGCGCGTCGACTACGCCAAGGTGGCGCCGGCTGAGGCGCGCGAGCTGTTCATCCGACGCGCACTGGTGGAGGGCGACTTCGAGACCCGTGCGGCGTTCTTCGCTCACAACCGCTCGATGGTGGCGGAGGTCGAGGAGCTGGAGGACCGCGCGCGCAAGCGTGACATCCTGGTCGACGAGGAGACCCTGTTCGCGTTCTACGATGAGCGGATTCCCGCCGAGGTCGCCAGCGGGCGCGACTTCGAAGCCTGGCGCAAGCGCGCCGAGCGCGAGACGCCCGAGCTGCTGAAGCTCGACAAGGCGGCGCTGATGGCGCGCGAGGCCGATGACGTCAGCGTCGAGCAGTACCCCGACGAGCTGGTGTTCAATGGCGTGCGCTATCCGCTCAGCTATCACTTCGCCCCGGGGGCGAGCGACGACGGCGTGACCCTCACGGTGCCCGCGGTGATGCTGGCCCAGCTGCCGGAGGGGCGGCTGTCGTGGCTGGTGCCGGGGCTGTTGCGCGACAAGTGCATCGCGCTGCTCAAGGCGCTGCCCAAGCCGTTGCGGCGCCAGGTGGTGCCGATCCCCGATTGGGTCGATGCGGCGCTGCAGACGCTGACCCCCGATGCGCGTCCGGTGGAGGTCGCACTGGGTGAGTTCCTGAGGATCAAGACCGGGGTGCGTCTGGAGCCCTCGGCATGGCGGCTCGATCAGCTCGAACCGCATCTGGTGATGAATCTGCGGGTGGTCGACCACGAGGGCCAGGTACTGGGCGAGGGGCGCGACCTGGCCGCCCTGCGTGAGCGCTTCGGTGATGCCGCGGCGGCCGGCGCGCGCGCCATGGCGCAGCAGCAGGAGACGCCCAGCGAGACCCTGGAGGCACTGCCGCAGACGCCGCTGCCCGACTCCAGTACCAGCCGCCAGGCGGGGATCCAGGTCGAAGTCTATCCGGCCCTGGTGCCTGCTGGCGAAGCGCTCCAGATCGCCTGGTTCGACCACGCCGAGCGCGCCGCAGCGGCGCACCGGGATGGCGTGGTGGCGCTGGCGCGCCGCCGCCTTCCGGAGCTGGTGCGCTACCTGCAGCGGGAGCTGCCGCAGCTCAAGGCGTGTGCGCTGCTGTTCACCAAGGTGGGCACGCGCGAGCAGCTCACCCAGGACGTGATCGATGCGGTGCTGGCGCAGACCGTCGCGGCTGACCCGCTGCCGCGTTCGAGCGAGGCTTTCGATGCGCGCCTCGAGCAGTGGCGGGGTGATCTGGTGGGCTACGCCGAGCGGCTGCTCGATGACCTGCACAAGGCGCTGAAGGGGCATCTGGCGGTGACCAAGCAGCTCAAGGGTAATGTCAGTTTCGCCCTGGCCCTGAGCTACAGTGACCTCAAGGCGCAGATGCAGCGCCTGGTCTATCCGGGCTTCGTGCGCGATGCCGGGCCCTGGCTCGAACACTATCCGCGCTACATGCAGGCCGCCGAGATCCGGCTGGAGAAGGCGCCACGCGACCGCCGCCGCGATCAGCTGGCGATGCAGCAGGTGCAGGAGTGGGAGAGCCGACTCGATGCCCGCTGCCAGGCGGCCCAGCGCGAAGGCGTGGTGGCCGCCGAGCTGATCGAGTTCGGCTGGTGGCTGCAGGAGTTTCGGGTCTCGCTGTTCGCCCAGCAGTTGGGCACGCTCGAGAGCGTCTCGGAGAAGCGCCTGGCGCGGCGCTGGCGGGAGATCACCGGGCAGGCGGTATGAGGCCGCTGCATCCCGGCACTGGCCTCCGGCGTATCATGCCTTGCAGGGGTTGGCGCGGGGTACAGGCGCTAGAAGGTGCTGGCCGCACGATATCGACAGGGAGCGCGGGGTTCGCCGCGCCATCGAGAGGGATTGCGGCGCTCGCCGCACTACTGAGAGGGACTGCGGCTATCGCCGCATAAGGAGCGAGTCATGACGCAAGCCGTCATTACGGCGACGGGCCTGTTCACGCCGCCGGAGTCGATCGACAACGCGGCGCTGGTCGCCAGTTTCAACACCTGGGTGGATGCCGAGAACGCCCGCCACGCCGAGGCCATCGCCCGCGGCGAGCGCGAGCCGCTGGCCCACTCCAGCGAGGCGTTCATTCTCAAGGCGTCGGGCATCGAGAGCCGCTACGTCATGGAGGCGAGCGGTATCCTCGATCCCGCGCGGATGCGCCCGCGGATCGAGGAGCGCGACAACGCGGCGCTCTCGCTGCAGGCCGAGATGGGCCTGGCGGCGGCGCGCCAGGCGCTCGAGCAGGCCGCCATCCGCGCCGATCAGCTCGATCTGATCATCGTCGCCTGCTCCAATCTGCAGCGCCCCTATCCGGCGGTGGCGGTCGAGCTGCAGGCGGCACTGGGGGCCGGTGGCTATGCCTTCGACATGAATGTGGCCTGCTCCAGCGCCACCTTCGCCATCGACATGGCGACCAATGCCATTCGCGCCGGGAGCCTCGAGCGGGTGCTGGTGGTCAATCCCGAGATCTGCTCGGCGCATCTCGATTTCCGCGATCGCGATAGCCACTTCATCTTCGGCGATGCCTGCACCGCGGTGCTCCTGGAGGCGGACCATCTGGCTCGCGAGCGCGAGCACTTCACCGTGCTCGGCACGCGCCTGACCACGCGCTTCTCCAACGCCATCCGCAATAATTTCGGTTTCCTCAACCGGCTGGCTGACAGCAGCGCCGATGACAAGCTGTTCGTGCAGGAGGGGCGCAAGGTGTTCAAGGAGGTTTGCCCGATGGTGGCAGAGCTGATCCTCGAGCATCTGGAGAGCCAATCTCTCACCGGCGAGTCGGTCACCCGGCTGTGGTTGCACCAGGCCAACCGCCACATGAACGATCTGATCGCGCGTAGGGTGCTGGGACGCGAGGTGAGCGAGCATGAGGCGCCGATCATCCTCGATCGCTACGCCAATACCAGCTCGGCCGGCTCGATCATCGCCCTGCATCTGCATCGTGACGACCTCGAGGAGGGCGATGTGGGGGTGGTGTGTTCGTTCGGCGCGGGCTACAGTGCGGGCAGTGTCATACTGCGTAAAGGGAATGCGTGTTGATGAAATCGATCCATTGGCTGAGCGGCGCCGCTGTCGCTTTGGCGCTGGGGGGCTGTGCCTCCAGCGGTGAGAACAGCAACCCACAGGATCCGTGGGAAGGGTTCAACCGTGGCGTCTATCAGTTCAACGACACGCTCGACCGCTATGCGCTCAAGCCGGTCGCTCAGGGCTACAAGGCGGTAACCCCCGAACCCGTGCGCGACAGCGTCGGCAACTTCTTCTCCAACCTCGGCGAGATCCGCACCGCGTTCAACAGCGTGCTGCAGTGGGAGTGGGGCAATGCCGGGACGGCGTCGGGCCGCTTCGTCATCAACACCATCCTGGGTGTCGGTGGTCTGCTCGATCCGGCCACGCGCATGGGGCTCGACGAGAACGAGGAGGACTTCGGTCAGACGCTGGCGGTGTGGGGTGTCGATTCCGGCCCCTATCTGGTGCTGCCCGTGCTCGGTCCGAGTACGGTGCGCGATACCAGCGGTCTGCCGCTCGATATCTACACCTATCCGGTGACCTACGTCGAAGATGACAAGGTGCGCTACGGTCTGACCTTCCTGCGCTACGTCGACCTGCGCGCGAGTCTGCTCGATCAGGAGTCGCTGATTCAGGGCGATCGCTACAGCTTCATCCGCGATGCCTACCTGCAGCGGCGTCAGTTCCTGATCAGCAACGGCAAGGCGGGCAAGGACCCGTTCGCCAACGGTGACTTCGGCAACGATTTCAAATACAGCGAAGACGACTTCGCCGAGTGACCTCGTGTCCAAAACGTTGAGCGATGAGCCCGTGATCGGCGTGATCGACCTGCCGGGACGGGAGCGCGAGATGCTGGTGGGCGAGATCGCCCGCCTTGGCGTGCGCGTGGTGGCAGCGCACTCCCTGGCGGCGCTGCCGGGCGCCTGCGATCTGATCGTGGCGCACGTGCGTGCGGTCTCGCACGACGGCTGGCAGCTCCTGAGCCAGGGGCAGCCGACCATCGTGGTCAGCGAGAGTCGCCGCGACGGCGATCTGCACAAGGCGATGGATGCCGGGCTGATCGACTATCTGGTCGAGCCGCTGGCGCATGCCGACATTCTGCGCCGGCTGGTGTGCCGAGCACTCGATCTCGACCGCCTGGCGCGCGCCCACGCCGAGAGCCGGGCAGAGCTTCAGTCGCTCAACGACCGTCTCGAGCAGCATCTGGAGATCCTGCGCGAGGATCAGCGCGCCGGTGGTCACGTGCAGCGCAAGCTGCTGCCGCCACCGGGTATGACCCACCGCGGCGTGCGCTGCGACTACTGGTTTGCGCCTTCGCTCTATCTCTCCGGGGATTTTCTCGATTTTCAGCGCTGCGACGAGCGCTACAGTTTCTTCTATTTTGCCGACGTCGCCGGACACGGTGCCTCCTCGGCATTCGTCACCGTCCTGCTGAAGTATCTCTGCAACCGATGGCTGTCACAGTGGCGCACGCTGCTGCCGGAGGCGTTTCCTTCGCGCTGGCTGGGTGAGCTCAATCGCGAGCTGCTGGAGACCGGTATCGGCAAGCACGCGACGATCTTTGCCGGGGTACTGGACCATGAGCGCCATTTTCTGCACTATGCGCTCGGCGCTCAGCTGCCCATGCCGATCCTCGTCAGCGAGGAAGGGGCGAGCTACCTGGGCGGAGAAGGACCGCCGGTGGGGTTGTTTCCGGATGTCGAGTACCCCATCTATGGTTGTCCGCTACCCGAGCGATTCCAGCTCTGGTTCTGTTCCGATGGTGTGCTGGAGTGCCTGCCGGCGGCTTCACTGGATGCGCGGCTCAAGGAACTCGAGCGTCGCGTGACACGTTGTACCCGCGTCGATGATCTGAAGGATGGATTGGCGCTGGGAGATCAACTGCCGGATGATCTCAGCATGATGACACTGAGTGGTTTCGAGCATGATTGAAGGGCGAATCAAGGCGGCCTTCGACTCGGGCGTATTCGTGCTCAAGCTCTGCGGCGACGTCCGCTTGACGCTGTGCGCGACGCTCGATGCCGAGGCGCAGCGGCTGGCGGATCTGCCGGGCCTGCGTGCGGTCATGATCGATCTGCGTGAAGCGACCAACGTCGACTCTACCGCCCTGGGCTTCCTGGCCAAGGTGGCACTGGCGGTGCGCGGGCGGCTGGAGCAGCCGCCGACGATCGTGGCCGAGCATCCCGACGTCCGGCGCATGCTGGACGTGATGGGCTTCGCGCGCTACTTCACCCTGGTGGAGGCGCCGCTCACCGAGCCGGCCGAGCTCGCCGAGCTGCCCCATGTCGAGGCTGACGAGAAAGCCATTCAGCAGCGCATTCTCGAGGCCCATCGTATTCTCATGCACATGAGCGAGCACAATCGGCACGAGTTCCAGCCGCTGATCGAGCTGCTCGAGTCCCAGCACGCCAAGGCTTCCCCGCACTGACTCGGTGAGTCCGCGGGGCTCGGGGCTGTCGCGCGCGCCTGCGCCGGTGTCACTGGCCTGGCAGGGATGCTGACCGTGTCTCTCTTCCTGCGCCCCCGCGACCCCGTCTCGGGTGAGCGTGATCATCGCTCCGGCATTCCGGCCGGGGCCTGGCGGCAGTCGCCGTCATCTTCAGGTGTCGTCATCGACCGTGCCAGCGGCATCGCTGGCCGTTGGCCGCAATGGCTGGCTTGGTGCTACCGCCGCCCGCGGTCGTGTGTCTCTCATCCGCTCGCCGCAAGGAGGAAGTCGTGTTGTCGAGGAGTCTAATGTGACGCCGCTGAGCGCGCGTCGTCTGGCGCTGCTGGTGGCCGCCAATACTGCCCTGGCGCCGCTGGCGATCGATGCCTATCTGCCCGCCATGCCGGCGCTGGCGGCCTCCGTCGGCGCCAGTGTTCACCATACCGAGCTATCGCTGAGCGTGTTCCTGCTCGGCTTTGCCCTGGGGCAGCTGGTATGCGGGCCGCTCTCCGACCGGTTCGGCCGCAAGCCGGTGCTGATGGCGGGGTTGGGGGTCTTCCTGCTCGCCAGCCTGGCGCTGACCCAGGTCGGCTCGCTGGCCACGCTGTGGGGCTGGCGCTTCGTCCAGGCCCTGGGAGGAGGCGCCTGCGTGGTCAACTCCGCGGCTATCGTGCGTGACCGCTTCAGCGGGCGCGAGGCGGCCAAGGTGATGTCGACCATGGTGATGATTCTGATGATGGCGCCGCTGGTGGCGCCCGCCCTGGGCAGCGCGCTGCTGCACCTGGCCGACTGGTGGCTGATCTTTCTGTTCCTGGCACTCTATGCGGCCTTCGTGCTGTGGCTGCTGGGACGCTTTCTGCCCGAGACCCACGGGCGTGATCCCGAGGCGCCCTCGGTGGGGCTGATCCTGGGCAACTACCGCAGCGTGCTGCGTCATCGTGAGGCGATGGGCTATATCGGTGCGGTATCGATGTCATTCGCCGGGATGTTCGCCTTCATCACCGGCTCGCCTTATCTCTATATGGAGCACTACGGGCTTTCGACCACGCTCTATCCCTTCGTGTTCGGTGCCAACATTCTGATCATGGCCTCCTCCAGCCGGCTCAACATTCGTCTGCTCAAGCGCCGCACGCCGCAGCAGAACCTGCTGCTGGGGCTCGGCGTGCAGTTGAGTGCAGGCATCGGTTTGGTGGCGCTGGTCGCCTCGGGGCTGGATTCGATCTACAGCGTGGCGCCGCTGATGGTGGTGTTCGTCGGCATGCAGGGGCTGATCAGTCCCAACGCCATGTCATCGATGCTCGATCATTTTCCGCGCATGAGTGCTACCGCGACGGCGCTTCAGGGCTGCTTGCAGTTCACCTGCGGGGCGGTCGCGGGGGCGCTGGTCGGGGCTTTCGAACTGGCCAGCGCCTGGCCCACGGTGTTGACCATGCTCGGTGCGACCCTGCTGGGTAACATCGGCGTTCGCGTGCTGTCGGGGCCGGCGCTCAAGCAAGCGTCGTCGCCCGCCGCCTGAAAGGCAGTTGGTGCCGGCTGTCGCCCTGTGCCTTGGCGACGGATCGTTCATCATCCCGCCTCTGATCCTCCCTCCCCAGATCGCTCGGCCACGCCTGCGCGGCCGATCCTTCTCTCCTCCAACGCTGTTTACCCAATACGTGCAAGCAGTTACGTGGCCTGACGCTTGTCATCCTGTTGTCATCTAGGGTTGGCAGTGTGGGTGCCGCGAAGGTTGCAGCCGGTAGGCGAGGCTGCTCTCTAGACCATCGGCGATCGCCAGCGGGCTGCGGTCGTACGGTGGTTTTTCGCGCTCCTGACGCATCGATGTCGTCGAATGTCACTTTTCAGAACGATGACAGGGCTGTCATAAAAGTGTCACGCATCCGACGTAACGTGGCGTCCTGAGAGTGCTGACAACCTTCGCAACGTCGTTATCGCACACGCATCCATCCAAGGTGGAAACAGGATATCGCTATGCTCAAACATGTCTTCGCTACGCTCGTTTCCGGGTCCCTGATTCTGGGCGCCGCCGCTGCCCAGGCCCAGGAAGCCATTACTGGCGCCGGCGCGACCTTCCCGTATCCGGTCTACTCCCAGTGGGCGGATGCCTATCAGGACAAGTCCGGCGTTGGCCTCAACTACCAGGCCATCGGTTCCGGCGGCGGCATTCAGCAGATCACCGCCAAGACCGTGACCTTCGGGGCCAGCGATGCGCCGATGACCAAGGAAGAGCTGGACAAGAACGGCCTGCTGCAGTGGCCGATGGTCATGGGCGGTGTGGTCGCGGCTTTCCACGTCGATGGCATCGACGGTGCGATCAATCTGGACGGCAAGACGCTGGCCGACATCTACCAGGGCAAGATCAGCCGCTGGAACGACGAAGCCATCGCCAAGCTGAATCCGGACATGGAACTGCCCGACACCAAGATCACCCCGGTCTACCGTGCCGAAGGGTCGGGTACCAACTTCCTGTTCACCCACTACCTGTCGCAGGTCAGCCAGGACTTCGCCAATACCGTGGGTGAGGGCAAGTCGGTGGCATGGCCGGCGGGCGTCGGTGCCAAGGCCAACGCTGGCGTCGCCAGCCAGATCGCCAACACCAATGGCGCCATCGGCTACGTCGAGTTCGCCTACGCTGCCCAGAACGACCTGCACCTGGTGCACCTGAAGAACAAGGCCGGCAAGACCGTGGCACCCGACATGGATTCGTTCATGGCCGCTGCCGCCAACGCCGACTGGAAGAACGCGCCGGGCATGTACCTGGTGCTGACCAACCAGCCGGGCGACAACAGCTGGCCGATCACCGGTGCCTCTTTCATCCTGATGCACAAGCAGGTGCAGAACGTGGATGCCGCACGCCAGGCGCTGGAGTTCTTCGACTGGGCCTACAGCAACGGCGACAAGATGGCCAAGGAGCTCGACTACGTGCCGATGCCGAAGAACGTGGCCGACATGGTTCGTGAGAGCTGGAGCGAGATCAAGGGTCCGAACGGCGAGGCCGTCTGGAAGCAGTAATCCCTTGAGTCCCGATCGCGACGGCGAGTGGTCCGCTGCTCCCGTCGCGATCGTGTATCGAACGAGCATCCATGCAACAAGCGCGTTAGCAACCAACGCGCATGCAAAGACACAGTACTGCCGCTACCTCCGGCGGCAGCGTGGCAAGCCGACGAGGAACTGACATGGCCACCCCCCAAGCGATTCAAACCGGCGGCGGTCTGGGCGGACTGAGCGAGGCCACCCGTAAGCGGCTCCAGCGCAAGGCGCGCATCGATGTATGGTTCGAGCGCGTACTGTTCGCCTTCGCCTTCGCGGTGCTGCTGCTACTCGGGGCGATCATCGCCTCACTGATCGCTTCCAGCTGGCCGGCGCTCGAGCGCTACGGTCTGGAGTTCTTCACCGAGAATCGCTGGGCGGCCAACGTCGAAGTGTTCGGCGCCTTGCCCGCCATCTACGGAACCCTGCTGACCTCCTTCATCGCGATCGTCATCGCGGTTCCCATCTCATTCGGCATCGCCATCTTCCTGACCGAACTCTGTCCGAACGTGCTGCGCCAGCCCCTCAGTACGCTGATCGAGCTGCTGGCCGGTATTCCTTCGATCATTTACGGCATGTGGGGGATGGAAGTGATGGCCCCACTGCTGCGCACCTGGTTCCCCTCGGTATTTCCTGCCGGGACCGGACTGGCCACGGCCGGTATCATTCTGGCGGTGATGATCATCCCGTTCATCACGGCAGTGAGTCGCGACGTCATCAATACGGTGCCGGCGGTGATGCGTGAATCCGCCTACGGCCTCGGCTGCACCACTTGGGAAGTCGCCCGCCGGGTCATCCTGCCTTCGGTCAAGCATGGCCTGGTGGGGGGTGTGGTGCTCGGGCTGGGACGGGCCCTGGGCGAGACCATGGCAGTGACCTTCGTGATCGGCAACAACCTGTTCCTGAACCCCACGCTCACGGGACAGGGCACCTCGATCGCGGCCCTGATCGCCAACCAGTTCTCCGAGTCGGACGGTACCCAGCGCTCGGCGCTGCTGGCGCTGGGCCTGATTCTGTTCCTGATCACCTTCGCCGTGCTGGCGTTCGCGCGCTATCTGCTGCGCAACAGCACCGGTCGCCACGCCTGAGCCGAGAGGAGAGAGACGATGCAGACCCAAATGACGCCGCTCTATCGCCGGCGCAAGCTGCTCAACCGACTGGTCATGGCCGCCTGTATCGGCGCCACCCTGATCGGGTTCGTGTTCCTGTTCGCGATCATTCTGACCCTGGTGACCAAGGGGCTCGGCGCGATCTCGCCGTCGATCTTCATCGAACGGACACGCATGAATGGTGGCGGCCTGGGCAACGCGATCTGGGGCACCTTCATGATGACCTCGCTGGCCACCATCCTGGGCACCGTGATCGGCGTGGCCGCGGGTACCTGGCTGGCGGAGTACGGCAACAAGGGCCTGCTGCCCAAGGTGATCCGCTTCATCAACGATATCCTGCTGTCGGCACCCTCGATCATCATCGGCCTGTTCATCTACGCGGTGGTGGTGGTGCCCATGGGCAGCTTCTCCGGCTGGGCTGGGGTGCTGTCGCTCACGGTGATCATCGTGCCGGTGGTGATCCGGTCCACCGAGGACATGCTGCGCCTGATTCCCAATTCGCTGCGCGAGGCGGCAGCGGCGTTGGGTGCCCACCGCTGGTGGATCATCGTGCGCGTCTGCTACAGCGGCGCACGTGCCGGTATCCTGACCGGTATCCTGCTCGGGTTCGCGCGTATCAGCGGCGAGACGGCGCCGCTGCTGTTCACCTCGCTGAACTCCAACCAGTGGAACTTCTTCAATCTCGACAACGAGATGGCCAACCTGCCGATGACCATCTACCAGAACATGACGATCAACGCTTTCATTCCCGATTTGGTATCGCTGGCCTGGGGTGGGGCACTGATACTGACGGCCGCCATTCTGATTCTCAACATCGCGGCGCGTTACTTCTCGCGTCAACGCTCCTGACTTTCCGCTAAGAGACTGCCATGACCGTCGATTTCAATCTCAACGCTAACCCGAACGCTGCCGAGGCGCCGAGTGCGTCCCAGGCACGGGCCGCGTCCAAGCTTCGTGTCAAGGACCTGAACCTCTACTACGGCCAGTTTCAGGCGCTCAAGGACATCACCATGGAGATCCCCGAGCGCCAGGTGACGGCGTTCATCGGTCCCTCCGGGTGCGGCAAGTCGACCCTGATCCGCTGCTTCAACCGGATCCACGATCTCTACGAGGGAATCCGCACCGAGGGACAGATTCTGCTCGACAGCCACGACATCTATGGCTCCGGGGTCGACCTGAACCTGCTGCGTGCGCGCATCGGCATGGTGTTCCAGAAGCCGACGCCGTTCCCGATGACGGTGTTCGACAATGTCGCCTTCGGGATTCGTCTCTACGAGAAGCTTTCCCAGCGCGAACTGGAGGAGCGGGTCGAGTGGGCGCTGCGCAAGGCGGCACTGTGGGAGGAGGTCAAGGACAAGCTCAAGCAGAGCGGTCAGGCGCTCTCCGGTGGTCAGCAGCAGCGTCTGTGCATTGCGCGCACCATCGCGGTGAAGCCGGAGGTGATCCTGCTCGACGAGCCGACCTCCGCCCTCGATCCGATCTCCACCGGTTATATCGAGGATCTGATCAACGAGCTCAAGAAGGACTACACGATCGTCATCGTGACCCACAACATGCAGCAGGCGGCGCGAATTTCCGATATCACCGCCTTCATGTATCTGGGTAGCCTGATCGAGTGCGACGATACCACCAAGATCTTCACCCAGCCCAAGGAGAGCCGCACCGAGGACTACATCACCGGCCGTTACGGCTAAACCTCGCTGGCATGGCCTTGCGCCCCGGTCGTCTGCGGCCGGGGCGCTTGCGTTTCTGGTCCTCGCGGTCGTAGCTCCCTTCGGCCTGTGGCAGCGGTACCCGAGGTCGTTCTCGAGGTCGGGCCCGAGAGTTGACCTGAGTCAGCGAACGCCACGACGGTTCGTGGTAGTGTCTGGCGACACAGGACGTGCCACAAGGATGGGCTGACCATGTCGCCAGGGCAGGAACCGGCGTTTCGCAACATACCCTTTCATCTGATGCTGACACTGGCATCACTGACGATCATCGTGTCGGGCCTGCGCGCGGCCGAGGCGCTGATCATTCCCATATTGCTGTCGATCTTCATCGCCGTGATCTGCGCTTCGCCGGTGCACTGGCTCTATCGCCGCGGCATGAATTCCTACGCCGCGGTGCTGATCACGCTGCTGATCCTGGGCGGATTGCTGGCACTGTTCGGCACGCTGCTGGGCAACAGTGTCGCCATGTTCATGGAGCGCTGGCCCGAGATGCAGCAGGAGCTGCAGGGGCACTATCTGAATCTGCTCGAGTGGCTGGCGCACCAGGGGATGTCGGTCTCGCCGCGGGAGCTCTCCAGTATGATCGACGACTCCCAGGATCAGGGCTGGATCTCGGCCTTTCTGAGCGGGCTGGGGGTGGTGCTGTCGCAGAGCCTGGTGATTCTGCTGATGGTCAACTTCATGCTGTTCGAGACGCTCGACTTCCGCCAGAAGGTGGCGCGTGCGCTGGCCAATCCGGGGCCCAGTCTGGAGCGCTTCACCGAGTTCAGCTACAACCTCAAGCGCTACATGGCGGTCAAGACGGTGGTCAGCCTGATCACCGGGGCACTGGTGACACTGGCGTCCTGGCTGGTGGGGGTCGAGTTCGCACTGTTGTGGGGCTCGCTGGCCTTCATTCTCAACTACATCCCCAACATCGGCTCGGTGATCGCTGCAGTGCCGCCGGTGCTGCTGACCCTGGCGACGCCCGGCGGTGGCATGGTCGAGGCGCTCACGCTCTCGGGCGCCTATCTGGCGATCAACTTCGTTCTCGGCAACCTGGTCGAGCCGCGGGTCATGGGGCGCACCATGGGGCTGTCGACGCTGGTCGCCTTCCTTTCGCTAGTGGTATGGGGCTGGATTCTGGGGCCAGTGGGGATGCTGCTCTCGGTGCCGCTGACGATGACGCTGAAGATCGCGCTGGACAGCCATCCCGAGACGCGCTGGATCGCCAAGATGCTGGGGCCTTCCGAGCGCCGCCGGCGGCGGCTGCGCAAGACCCAGCAGGCGCTGGATGAGCTAGAGGAGGAGCTCGATCCCTAGTCTTTGACGAGACGTACGGACAACCAAAAAGCCGCCCCGGGGAGGGCGGCTTTTTGTCGAGCGCTGCTGATTTTCATCCAGCGCTGCTGCTTTCTATCCAGCACGGCTGGTGCTGGCTGGGGATCAGCCGTTCTGCTCGATGAACTGGGTCAGCTGCGACTTGGACTGTGCGCCGACCAGCGAAGCGACCTTGGCGCCGGACTTGAACAGCATCACCGTGGGCACGCCGCGCACACCATGTTCGGAGGCGATCTCCGGGGCATCGTCGACGTTGACGCTGACCACCTTGATGTCGTCGGCCTTCTCATCGGCCACCTCATCGACCACCGGGGCCATCATCTTGCACGGGCCGCACCACGGGGCCCAGAACTTCAGCAGTACCGGCTTGTCGGACTGGAGCACTTCCTGTTCGAAATTCGCGGTGGTGACATCGACGTTGTTGGACATGCGGTAACTCCTGTAGACATTGCGCTCGCGAGAGAGCGTATGGGTGCGATGTTAGCCCTTGGCCAGGGTGCTGGCAAATCGCCGTGGTTATGGCATCGATAGCGTCAGGTTATTAAAGCTTCGTTTTTCATGCCCGAAAAACGTGTGCGATCGCCGCTTCACCCCTCGTCACTTATAGCGTAAAGTAATCGCAAACCATTTTCTTATGCCATTGTGCGTTACGCATCGTCACGAGGTCGCTCATGAAGCTCCAGCAACTGCGCTACATCTGGGAAGTGACGCGCCACCAGCTCAATGTGTCGGCCACGGCACAGAGTCTGTTCACCTCGCAGCCGGGGATCTCCAAGCAGATCCGGCTGCTGGAAGACGAACTCGGTGTCGAGATATTCGCGCGCAGCGGCAAGCACCTGACCCGGGTAACGCCGGCGGGGGAGGCGATCGTCGAACTCGCCGGCAAGGTGCTGCGGACGGTCGACGATATCAAGCATGTGGCCCAGGAGCACAGCGACGAACGCCGCGGCAGTCTGGCCATCGCCACCACCCATACCCAGGCGCGCTACGTGCTGCCCGGGGTGATCGGCGAGTTCCGCCAGCAGTATCCTGACGTGGCGTTGCACATGCAGCAGGGTACGCCCAAGCAGATTGCGCAGATGGTCAGTGAGGGGACGGCGGACTTCGCTATCTGCACCGAGTCCCTCGAGCTCTTCAACGATCTGGTGCTGCTGCCCTGCTATCGCTGGAATCGCTGCGTGCTGATGCCCAAGGATCACCCGCTGGCGAGTGGTGAGCTGACTCTGGAGCGCGTGGCGGAGCATCCGCTGGTCACCTATGTGTTCGGCTTCACCGGGCGCTCCCAGCTCGACGACGCTTTCAAGTCCCGGGGCCTGACGCCCAACGTGGTACTGACGGCAGCCGACTCGGATGTGATCAAGACCTATGTGCGGCTGGGGCTGGGGGTCGGCATCGTCGCCCATATGGCGGTCGACCCGGAGGCCGATGCCGATCTGGTCGCGGTGGACGCTTCGCATCTGTTCGAGAGTTCGACCACCAAGATCGGCATCCGCCGCGGCACCTTCATGCGCAGTTACATGTACGACTTCGTCAAGCGTCTGGCGCCGCATCTCGACCGCGACACCGTCGAGGCGGCGCTGGCGGCGGGGCCTCGCCATGAGGGGGAGCTGTTCAGGGATGTGGAGCTGCCGGTGCTCTAGGCACCAAGACCCACAGCACGCATAGCAGGAGCCCGCCATTCGGCGGGCTCCGTCGTTTGGGGCAGGGGTGCCGTGGGTGGCACCGACACTCAATGCTGCAGGTGCAGCCCGCACTCACGCTTGTCTTCCACCTTGGTCGGGTCGAAGTAGTCGAAGTTGTTGGGCAGGTCGTGCGCCTGCAGGTATTGATACATCTGCTTGGCGTTCCAGTGCAGCACCGGGGCTACCTTGAGCAGGCCATCGGCGTTACGCGAGAGCGGCTGCATGCGCGAACGCTCCGGGGTGTCTTCGGCGCGCAGGGCGGTGAACCAGACGTCGGGCGCGGCTTCCGCGAGCGCGCGGCGGAAGGGTTCGAGCTTGACCTCCTCGGTGAAGGCGGCATGGCCAGGATCGTCGATGGTCGGCATCGGCCCTTCGAGCGACTCGCGGTGGGCGCGCGAGCGACGCGGGTGATAGATGCTCAGATTGAGGTCGAGCAGACGGGTCAGCTCGTCGGCGAAGCGATAGGTCGCCGGGGTGTTATAGCCGCTGTCCATCCACACGACCGGGATGTCGGGTCGCACCCGGGTGACCAGATGCAGGATGACCGCCTCGAAGGGGCGGAAATTGGTGGTGCAGATCGCAGTCTGATCCAGACCCAGTGCGAATTCGGTGATCGCCAGCGGGTCGTGGCCGATATCGCGGTTGAGGGCGTCGAGGTCCAATGCCATGGCAAGCTCCTGGGCCGGCGGGCCGGTCGCTCGAGCGGCGCCGCACGGGGTATATAGAAGAGGTAAAACGAATGCTGGCACTCTAGCAACGCGGGTTTTGCATTGACCAATACCGTTTGGTTAGAACGATATATAACGCTTTTGCCATATGTGCGTGCACATCTAGATGTTTTGGTTATTGAGTCGCGGGCCCTCGGCTACCCCCGGTCGGGGAGCTGTGCAGTCGTCGCCCGCGGGCCCCAGGGCGGCCATCAGGCGCCCGATCTTGGCCAGTGTCTCGCGGTACTCCTCCTCCTCGTCGGAGTCCGCCACCACACCGCCGCCGCCCCATAAGTGCAGCGTGTCGCCATCCGCCACCAGGGTGCGGATGGCGATCGAGGTGTCCAGATGTCCGCGGCGGTCGACATAGCCGAGGCTGCCGCAGTAGACGCTGCGCTGGCTGGGTTCGAGCTCGTCGATGATCTGCATCGCCCGCCGCTTGGGGGCGCCGGTGATCGAGCCGCCGGGGAAGGCGGCCGCCAGGAGATCCAGCGCGCTGGCTTCTGGTCTCAGCTCGCCGCGTACCACGCTGACCAGATGGTGGACGTTGGCGTAGCTCTCCAGGGCGCACAGGTGCGGCACATGTACGCTGCCGAAGCGGCACACTCGTCCCAGATCGTTGCGCAGCAGATCGACGATCATCACATTCTCGGCGCGATCCTTGGGGCTCTCTTGCAGTGCCTGTGCCAGTGCCGCATCGGCTTGCGGCGTCTCGCCGCGTGCCCGCGTGCCCTTGATCGGGCGTGTTTCCACCTGCCCGCCGGTGACCCTGACGAAACGCTCCGGGGAGAGCGAGGCGATCGCCTTGTCGTCCCAGCGCAGGTAGCCGCCGTAGGGCGTGGGCGTTGCCTGGCGCAGGCGGCGGTAGGCGTGCCAGGTGTCACCGCGAAAGCGCGCGGTGAAACGCTGGGCAAGATTGACCTGGTAGCAGTCGCCGGCGTGGAGATAGTCGATCACACGACGGAAGCGCTCGCCGTAGCCTGCGCGGTCGATATCGCCGGTGAATGGCTGCGTCAGTGCGATGTCTTCTCCCTGTGGTGGGGGCGTTGCGAGCCAGCGTTCGACCTGGCGGCGACGTTCGAGGCTGGCCACCAGCCAGCTCCGCTGGGCCTGATGGTCCTGGATCAGGGCCCAGTCGTAGAGTCCCAGGCGGGCATGCGGCAGATCGGGGCCGGGGCGTGGCTCGGGCGGGTTGCTCTGGGGCTGATGGGCGCGCGCCAGGGTGTAGCTCCAGTAGCCCAGCAGCCCGCCGATGAACGGCAGCTCGTCGAGGGTGCTGGCGAGGGCGTCCGGGATCTGGGGCAGGTCATGCCTCAGGGCATGGGCGAGCAGCTCGCGCTGCGCTGCGAATGGCTCCGAGGAGAGGGGCGGCATGCTGTCATCGCCATGCACGCCGGCGTCGTCCACGCTCAGGGTGTAGAGCGGATCGCTGGTCAGAATGTCGAAACGTCCACCCGGTGCGGCTGGGCGGCCGCTGTCGAGCAGCACGGCGCCCGGCCGCTGGCGCAGCGCGGCGAAGTGGTGGGCAGGGTCGCTGGCGTAGGGGAGCTCGGTGATATCGAGTCGGGGTCGCGCCTCTGGCATGCCTGGGATACTCGGTGCTCTGGGGCTTGCGTGCTTCGCGGGGGCGACGCTAGCCCGGGTAAAAGAAGGGTTAGGCGCGAGTGTATCGGGCGCGGCACGGATGAGCGAGACCCGGCGCGCCCGGTGTGCTCGCCGCCGCCGTATTACCCGCGTGTCGCCATAGGCACTCTCAACCGGCGGCAGTGAGAGTGTGGTTAGAGGAGGCGCTGGGGCGCTGTGGTGGGGGGCGTCATGGCGAGGCGTTAGGGTAGCGCTGTGTTGGATACAGTGAAGACAGAGCATTTTCTGCTTGATTGTAGACAATGGTTGTTGGGCGCTTTCTTGTCCTGCGACTAAAGTGGTGTTTCTATGGGCTGTTTCTGATTGCCCTTGCCAGAAATTCTCCCTACCATGATCCTTATTCCAGGTAATTGTTAACAATCAACATGGCTGAAGATATTTCACCAACACCCCAGGGCGATACCGACCTGCCTGAAGTCAGGACGCTGGCCGAGCGGGTGTTTCATCAACTGCAGCGGGCGATCGTGCGCGGGGAGCTACCCCCGGGGACACGCATCACCGAGCCCGAGCTCTCGTCGCGCTATGGCATTTCACGCGGCCCTCTGCGTGAAGCGATGCGCCGCCTCGAGACCTATCGCCTGATCGAGCGCGTGCCGCATGTCGGGGCGCGGGTGGTCAAGCTGTCGATGGACGAGCTGCTGGAGCTGTTCGACGTGCGCGAGGCGCTCGAGAGTATGGCGGCGAGACTTGCTGCCCAGCATATGACAGCGGAAGAGATCGCGGGGTTGCGCGAGGTGCTGGCGGTCCACGAGCGGCAGGGCGACCTGGCCAGCGGTGAGGCCTACTACCAGCGCGAAGGCGACCTCGATTTCCACTACCGGATCGTACAGGGCAGCCACAACCGCATGCTGATGACGATCCTGTGTGACGACCTCTACTACCTGGTGCGCCTCTATCGCACCCAGTTCAGCGCCAGCGGCAAGCGCCCGCAGCGCGCCTTCGTCGAGCACCACCGCATCGTCGATGCGATCGAAGCGGGGGATGCCGAACTCTCCGAGCTGCTGATGCGGCGCCATGTCAGCGCCTCCCGCGAGAACGTGGCGGCGAGCTATGCGCTGACGCTGGACCAGGAAAAGACGGCGCCCGCTGATGCCACGGCGACGTCGGCTCTCCGGCCCGGTCGTTGACGTGGACGTCGGATAGCCTGCGGTGAGCGGTGGAATATGGCGGGTCGCGGATAACGGGCAGCGAGTAGCCGGATCGATATAGAGATGCCAATGACGAAGGAGAGCGAGATGTCGCAATTGACGCCGGGTGCACGTTTCCGTGCCGCCCTCGACGCCCACCGCCCGCTGGCGGTAGTGGGGACGATCAACGCGTATAGCGCCATGATGGCCCAGGCCGTGGGGCATCAGGCGATCTACCTGTCCGGCGGCGGCGTCGCCAATGCTTCTTTCGGGTTGCCCGACCTGGGCATGACGACGCTCAACGACGTCGTCGAGGACGCCCGGCGAATCACCGGCGCCAGCGATCTCCCGCTGCTGGTGGATATCGACACCGGCTGGGGCGGCGCTTTCAATATCGCCCGGACCGTCAAAGAGATGGAGCGGGCCGGCGTTGCCGCGGTGCATCTCGAGGACCAGGTGGCGCAGAAGCGCTGTGGGCATCGTCCCAACAAGGAGATCGTCTCCCAGGGCGAAATGGTCGACCGCATCAAGTCGGCGGTGGATGCGCGTCAGGACGCCGCGTTCTATCTCATCGCGCGCACCGACGCCTTCCAGAAGGAGGGGCTGGCGGCAGCGGTCGAGCGTGCCAACGCCTGCGTCGAGGCGGGGGCAGATGCGATCTTCGCCGAGGCGGTGCACACGCTGGATGACTATCGCGCTTTCTGTGAGGGCGTCGATGCGCCGATTCTGGCCAATATCACCGAATTCGGCGCCACGCCGCTGTTCACCCAGCAGGAGCTGGGGGAGGTGGGGTGTCGTCTGGTGCTCTATCCGCTGTCGGCGTTCCGCGCCATGAACGCTGCGGCGCTCAAGGTCTATCAGGACATTCATGCCAAGGGGCATCAGCGCGACGTGGTCGACATGATGCAGACCCGCGAGGAACTTTACGACTTTCTCGACTACCACACCTATGAGCGCAAGCTCGATGCCCTGTTCGACAAAGGGAATACCGAATAGCTCGATGAGCGCGCCGCGTCCGCACGGGTATGGATGCAGCGTTCCCCACACGCACGCAAGACGAGGGCCGCGGCCGAGCGGCGGGAGAGTGTCATGGCAGAAACGATCAAGAGTACTGGGCTGCGCGGGCAGAGCGCCGGCAACACCGAAATCTGCACGGTGGGCAAGAGTGGCTCGGGGCTGACCTATCGCGGCTACGACATCCAGGAGCTGGCGGAGAAGGCGCGCTTCGAAGAGGTCGCCTATTTGCTGCTCAAGGGTGAACTGCCGACACGCCAGGAACTGGACGACTACATCTCGCAGCTGCAACGTTCGCGTGGGCTGCCCGAGGCGCTGAAGAAAGTGCTGGAGCAGATTCCTTCCGATGCCCACCCGATGGACGTGCTGCGCACCGGCACCTCGATGCTGGGCAACCTCGAGACCGAGCAGCGGCTCGAAGAGCAGCAAGCGCACGCCGACCGTCTGTTGGCGGTAATGCCCTCGGTGCTCAACTACTGGTATCGCTATTCGCATTTCGGCGAGCGGATCGAGACCGAGACCGACGATACCTCGGTGGGCGGACACTTCTTGCACCTGCTGCACGGCAAGCCTGCCTCCGACCTGCATGCGCGGGTGATGAACGTCTCGCTGATTCTTTATGCCGAGCACGAGTTCAATGCCTCGACCTTCACCGCGCGGGTGTGCGCTTCCACGCTCTCCGATCTGCACAGCTGCGTCACCGGCGCGATCGGTTCGCTGCGCGGGCCGCTCCACGGCGGCGCCAACGAGGCCGCGATGGAGATGATCAGCCGCTGGTCATCGCCCGACGAGGCCGAGCGTCAGATCCTCGGTATGCTCGAGCGCAAGGACAAGATCATGGGCTTCGGCCATGCCATCTACCGTGAATTCGATCCGCGCAGCGCGATCATCCAGGCATGGGCGCGTCAGCTCGCCGAAGACGTCGGCGATACCCATCTCTACGCGGTCTCCGAGCGGGTCGACGAAGTGATGTGGCGGGAGAAGAAGCTCTTCCCCAATGCCGACTTCTACCACGCCAGCGCTTACCACTTCATGGGCATCCCGACCAAGCTGTTCACGCCCATCTTCGTCTGCTCGCGGCTGACCGGGTGGTGTGCACATATCTTCGAGCAGCGCGCCAACAACCGCATCATCCGCCCGAGTGCCGACTATGTCGGTCCCGAGAAGCGCGCCTGGCTACCCATCGAGCAGCGCTGAGACGCTGCCAGCCACGGATCTTCGAGGCGGCGTGTCGGCGTCGCCCTCTTTCCCTCTCCCCCTCTTCTGACGAGGACGCCACTGCATGAGTGCCAATGTCGATCTCAACCAGCGCCCGGATTACGATCCCGAACTGCAGGCCATCGCGGACTATGTACTCGACTACCGGGTAGAGAGCCGCGAAGCGCTGGATACCGCGCGCAACTGTCTGATGGATACCCTGGGTTGTGGCCTGCTGGCGCTGCGCTTCCCCGAGTGCACCAAGCATCTGGGGCCGCTGGTCGAAGGCACGGTGGTGCCCAATGGGGCACGGGTACCCGGGACTCGGCTGACGCTCGACCCGGTCAAGGCGGCATGGGATATCGGCTGCATCATCCGCTGGCTCGACTACAACGACACCTGGTTGGCGGCGGAGTGGGGGCACCCCTCGGACAATCTGGGCGGCATTCTGGCGGTGGCGGATTCGCTCTCTCAGACACGCCTGGCGCGAGGAGATACACCGCTGACCATGCGTGACGTGCTGGAAGCCATGATCATGGCGCACGAGATTCAGGGCGTACTGGCGCTGGAGAACTCGTTCAATCGTGTCGGGCTCGACCACGTGGTGCTGGTCAAGGTGGCCTCTACCGCGGTGGTGGCCAAGCTGATGGGGGCCGATCGCGAGCAACTGCTGTCGGCACTGTCGCACGCCTTCGTCGATGGCCAGAGTCTTAGAACCTATCGTCATGCACCCAATGCCGGTTCACGCAAGAGCTGGGCGGCGGGGGATGCGACCTCGCGGGCCGTACGTCTGGCCGATATCGCGATGCGTGGAGAGATGGGCATACCCAGCGTGCTTTCGGCACCGCAATGGGGCTTCTACGACGTCCTTTTCAGTAAGACCAACAAGGATCAGGCGCTCAAGCCCGAGAGGGAGCGGCGCTTCCAGGTCAGCCAGGACTATGGCAGCTACGTCATGGAGAACGTGCTGTTCAAGATCAGCTTCCCAGCGGAGTTCCACGCCCAGACCGCCGCCGAGGCTGCGGTGACGCTGCATCCGCAGGTGCGTGACCGGCTCGATGAGATCGACCGTATCGTCGTCACGACTCACGAATCGGCGATCCGCATCATCTCCAAGGTGGGGGAGCTGGCCAACCCGGCCGACCGCGATCACTGTCTGCAGTACATGATCGCGGTGCCGCTGGCGTTCGGTGATCTGATCGCCGAGCACTACGAGGACGACTTCCACCGCGCGCATCCGATCATCGATGAGCTGCGCGAGAAGATGACCATCCAGGAGGAGCCGCGCTACACCCGCGAGTATCTGGAAGCGGACAAACGCTCCATCGCCAATGCCATTCAGGTCTTCTTCAAGGATGGCTCGCACACCGAGCCGGTGGCGGTGGAATATCCGATCGGTCATCGCCGCCGGCGGGAGGCGGGAATCCCGCTGCTCGAGAAGAAGTTTCAGCGCAATCTGGCCACGCGCTTCCCGGCCGCGCGCTGCGACACCATATTCAACTTGTGCAAGGATCAGTCGGCACTGGAATCGACCTCGGTTGCCGCCTTCATGGACCTCTGGGTCATCTGAAGCCACCGTCTACCGGGGCGTGACGACGCCCCGGTCTCCCGGGAAACAATGACAGCTTGATGAAGGTGGCGACATTTTTCGCCGCCAGGGGTTGTCAGGCGCCGCCACGCGCCGTAAAGTACACACCGCTGACGCCGAGACAGGTTCTCGGGGTTGGTGGAAAAGCTAGTTAAGCTGTTGAAAAGATTGGATAAGTCGATTGACAGCTGGCGATGAGAGCGGCAAAATACGCCACTCGCTTTTCCAGGATCGGTTCTCCGGCAGCAACGAGAATCGGGCAGAGGTCGACAAGAAAGACG
>NZ_PZJK01000011.1:0-125330 GCF_003206675.1 Salinicola sp. RZ23 | reverse complement strand
ACTCGACAGCGTGACCCAGCAGAACGCCAGCATGGTACAGCAGACTGCCACCGCTGCGGCCGCGCTGCAGCAGGAGTCGCAGCGCCTGGCCGAGACGGTGGGCGTGTTCACCCTGGACGACACGGGGTCTCACAAGCGTCCGGCGCTGGGGCGATGAATCCGGGACGCTAGACCCTGGCCCGGCGCTGCCGGGCCAGCTCGCAGAAGAAGTCGACGTACTCGGTGTGACCGCCAGGAAAGATCACGTCGAGGCGTAGCGGGTCATCGGGGTCGCTGATGCCGGCCAGCGCCGGCCACGGCGAGACGTCGGGATCGTTGGCGTGGCGCGCCAACCGCTCGGCGTCGACCCGGGCACGCGCCACCTCGCCGCCACTGCTGTCGACGAACAGCACCCGGTTGGGGCGCTCGAAGGCATCCCCCAACTGCTGCACCAGGGTCAGGAAACCGCGGTCGCTGCCGCCGCGCAGCGGGGTGTCGCCGCTCTCCGCGGCGGTGACCGAGGTGAGCGTGTCGCCGACCCCGACGATCGTCGGCATCAGCGCCGGATCGAAGTGTTCGCGGGCCAGCGCCAGCAGCGCCTGCGGGTCGCGCGGGGCCTGGCGCGCGTCGAACGTCTCCCCCAGCGGTGCCACCCCGGTACGTGCCTGGTAATAGCGATTGAGGATCACCAGCACGCCGCTCTCCTTGACCGCCCCGCGCAGCATCAGCTGGAAGTCGGTCGTGCCCTCCGCGGTACCGAGGCGTGGGCGCTCCTGGCCGGTGTCGTCGCGCCCGGCGTTGGGCGCGTAGTGGATGAAGAAGGCGTCCTCGAGCCCCGCCGCCTCGGCCGCCGCCAGACGCGCCTGCATGAACGCGACGACCGCCTCCTGCAGCTGCCAGTAGTGCTCGGGCGATGCCTGCCAGTGGCGCCGGAAGACATTGAGGTTGAGCGTCGGCGAGGCGAGGTTATCGAGCACGGCACTGGCGATCAGGGGCGCCCGCGTCTCGGCGTCCAGGGCGAAGGGCGGGCGAGCCAGGCAGTCATCGAGAAAGGTCTCGGCCTCGGCCGGAAAGCGCGCCAGGAAGTCGAGCTCCGCGGCGCTGACACCGGGGTGGGAAACGCGGCCGAAACGATCCTGCCACTGCACCCCGCCGGCGGCCAGCCCAGGCAGGTAGCGGCCGCTCCGGCGCGCTTCGGCGGGGGCTGAAAAGTGCGCTTCCACCAGCGCGTTGACGCCCCGCGCGCCGACATGCTCGCCGTTGGTGAGCACGAAGAAGTGCCCCGCCAGCTCGCCGGCGGCATCCAGGTAGCGCCGCGGCAGTTGCCGCGTCAGGGGATCGTCGACCAGCGCCATGCAGACACCATCGAGGTCCTGGATGATCAGCAGGTTGGCCGTGGCCGCCAGGGCCCGGCCCAGCTCGGCATGGTCGAGCGCGAAGGGGCGTGGGGCGAGAGACAGCGGGGCGGTAGGGCGCTGCGGATCGGTCATGGCGTAGGTGGACTCCCGAGGTCATGAACGCCACGCGGTGCCGGGCGTGGTCGACGAATCCCGCGCGGTGTCGGGCGCGGTAGACGAATCCCGCGCGGCATCGGGCGCGGTAGAACGGTAGATCAGCGCCGCGCGGTATCCAACGCGGCGGGCGCAATGACTTGAGTATAACCCCCGTCGCGGTGGGACCCAGCCCGACGGTGCGACGGACTTTGCTTAGCCGACCTGTCGCAACTAGGCTCAAGGAGCCGCCGAGTCTTCGGCGGCCGCGCCCGGATGGCGCGTTGTCCGGTCCGCCTGCGGACCCCCACGGTGACAGGAGGCAAGGATGTCCAGCCCCGAACACAAGCAGAAGATCTGGCAGCTGATCGACGATATCAAGGTCGGCATGCTGGTGACCCTCGACGACGGCGTACCCCGCGCCCGGCCCATGCATCTGGTCCAGGATGCCTACGACGGCACGCTCTGGTTCTATACCCGGCGCAGCGCCGAAAAGGCGTTCGAAGCGCAGAGCGATCGTGACGTCTGCATCACCTTTTCCGATCAGAAGCACGGGGTCTACGTGTCGATGTCGGGCAAGGCGCGCCTGCGCGACGATGCCGAGCTGATCGACAAGTACTGGAACCCGTTCGTGGCGGCCTGGTTCGATGGTGGTCGCGAGGACGATGACATCGCCATGCTGGAGATCGATATCGACTTCGGCGAGCACTGGCAGGCGCGCGAGAGCAAGGCCTTCCAGCTCTACGAGATCGCCAAGGCCAACGTGAAGAAGGAGCATAAGCCAGACATGGGCGAGAACGAGAAATTCGGCCACTGAGCGTGACCGTGCGCCGCCGCCGTGCGCTCGGCGGCGGCGACTCCCCGTCGCCTTGACACGGCCCGGCCAAGTCCCGATAAAGAGCGCTCACTGGTCACATAGCGAACCCCCATGCTTCTGCTGACGGCTTTCGTCGTTCTCTCCATCGGCTTCTCGTTTCTCTGCTCGATTCTCGAAGCCGCGCTGCTCTCGCTGACGCCCAGCTACATCGCGCAGCTCCAGGAGACGCGCCCCAAGCTGCACGACTCGCTCAATGCGCTCAAGTCCAACATCGACCGCCCTTTGGCGGCGATCCTGACCCTCAATACCATCGCCCACACCGTTGGGGCGACCGGCGTCGGCGCCCAGGTGGCGGTGGTGTTCGGCGATGCCCATGTGGCGATCGCCTCGGCGTTGATGACCCTGGGGATCCTGGTCTTCTCCGAGATCATCCCAAAGACCATCGGCGCCACCTACTGGCGGACGCTGGCACCGATGCTGCCGCGGATACTCAAGTTCATGGTGTGGCTGCTGCTGCCGTTCATCTGGCTCTCGGAGATGATCACCAACCGCATTGCCAAGAACGAGGGCGATGTCGACATGCGCGGAGAGATCAAGGCGCTGGCCAGGATCGGCCTCGAGGGCAAGGCGCTGGACGCCGACGAGGCGCGCACCATCACCAATATTCTCAACCTCCACGAGATTCCGCTGAAGCGGGTGATGACCCCGCGTACCGTGTGCATGACGGTGGCACCGGACATGAGCGTGGCGGAGTTCGACCATGACTACGGCAAGACCCAGTTCACCCGCTTTCCGGTGATGGATGGTGCCGAGCAGGCGCTGGGCTACGTGCACAAGGCCGATACCTACCACGCCGAGGACGAACAGCGGCTCAAGGCGCTGATGCACCCGGTGGCGATGGTCGACGAGAACGACAGCGTCGAGCATGTCTTCGCCGCCATGCTCAAGGATCACAACCACCTGCGCGTGGTTTACGACGATCACGGTAGCTGGGTCGGGCTGATCACCATGGAAGACGTGATCGAGACGATCCTGGGCCAGGACATCGTCGACGAGACCGATAACGTGCATAACCTGCGCAAGTACGCCAAGCAGCGCTGGCTCAAACGGCTGCGGCCCCATGCCGACTGAGTGCGGGCAACGGGGATAGCCGTACAACCACCATCGCTGCGATAGCCACGATGGCGTAAGGGCGGTGGGGAATATCCGAGGGGCGTCTTTGACGCCCCTTTTTCGATTGTGCGATCTGCCGCGCCGCTATCCGCTGCGGTGATCAGAAATGGGGTTTGTGCTTGGCTGCTTTATTGTTATGTTATAACATAAATGGCGTTGCGCGGACCGATGCCGGGCCGCATTCGAGCCTGGAGGTGGCCATGGCGCGATCACCGATGACAGACGAAACGCAGCTGCTGGCGATGCCGGCGGCGGACTACATGAACGAGGCCCAGCTGGCGTTCTTCCAGCGTCGGCTGGAACGCGAGCGCGAAACGCTGGCCGCGGCCCTGGCGGAGACCCGCGCGATCATCGTCGACAGCCGTGGCGATGGTGACGATGCCGATCTTGCCGCCAATGAAGAGACGCTGAGTCTGCTGCTGCGTCAGGCCGACCGCGAGACTCGGTTGCTGCGCAAGATCGCGGCGGCGCTTCAGCGCATCGAGTCCGGCGACTACGGCTTCTGCGACGAGACCGGCCAGCCGATCGGGCTAAAGCGGCTGCTGCTGCGGCCCACCGCCACGCTCTGCCTGGAGGCCAAGGAGCGCCAGGAGCAGCGCGAACACCACTATGCCAAGCGCCGCAGCGCCTGACCCCAAAAGCTGCAGCGCGAGAGGCGAGCTGGCCTGAAGTACGCGGCCCCAGCCGCGCCCTGGCAACGACCGATGCAGTGAGGAAACGATCATGAGTGAAACGACACCGGCTGGCTCGCGTCCCATGACGCAGCCGCTTCCTGTCACCGTGCTGTCCGGCTTTCTCGGCGCCGGCAAGACCACGCTGCTCAACCACCTGCTCAACAACCGTGACGGCCGGCGTATCGCGGTGATCGTCAACGACATGAGCGAGATCAATATCGATGCCGCCCTGGTCGAGCGCGAAGTCGATCTCAACCGTGCCGAAGAGAAGCTGGTCGAGATGAGCAACGGCTGCATCTGCTGCACCCTGCGCGAAGACCTGCTGATCGAGGTGAATCGCCTCGCCGAGGAGGGCCGTTTCGACTACCTGGTGATCGAATCCACCGGCATCTCCGAGCCGCTGCCGGTGGCCGAGACCTTCACCTTCGAGGATGAACAGGGCCGCAGCCTGTCCCAGGTGGCACGCCTGGATACCCTGGTCACCGTGGTCGATGGTGCCAACTTCCTGACCCAGTACTACGAAGCCAAGTCCCTGGCCGAGGCCGGTGAGAGCCTGGGTGAGGAGGACGAGCGCAACGTCGCCGACCTGCTGGTCGACCAGATCGAATTCTGCGATGTGCTGCTGATCTCCAAGAGCGATCTGATCGATGCCGCCCAGCTTGCCGAGGTCGAGGCGGTGCTCAGAACCCTCAATCCGGACGCCGAGATCCATGCCATCAGCCACGGCCAGATCGCCCTGGATCGGGTGCTCGACACTGGCCGCTTCAGTTTCGAGAAGGCACAGCTCGCCCCCGGCTGGCTCAAGGAGCTGCGCGGCGAGCATGTCCCCGAGACCGAGGAGTACGGCATCAGCAGCTTCAGCTTCGAAGCGCGCCGGCCGTTCCACCCGCAGCGCTTCTTCGAACTGCTGCACGGCGACTGGGGCGACGGCCGTCTGCTGCGCTCCAAGGGCTTCTTCTGGCTCGCCAGCCGGCCCGAGTTCGCCGGCCAGTGGAGCCAGGCCGGCGGCATTGCCCACCACGGCTTCGCCGGCCTGTTCTGGCGGGCGGTGCCCGAGTCGCGCTGGCCCCAGGACCCGGAGTATCTCGCCTCGATCCGGGAGAAATGGGAAGAACCCTTCGGCGACATGCGCCAGGAGCTGGTGTTCATCGGCCAGGGGCTCGATGTGGCGGGCATCCGCCGCCGCCTGGAAGCCTGCCTGCTCGACGATGACGAACTGGCCCGCGGCAAGGCGTACTGGAAAAGCCTGCCCGATCCCTTCCCCGACTGGGGCGTCGCCGCCTGAGCGATGCGCCCGCTGAATCTCTGTGGTCTGGTCTCCAACAGAGTCTTTCCCGGCCCCTTGGCCGGGTTTTTTTATGCATCGTCGTATCCGCTTCGGTACCTGAAGGGCGGTGGGGCGGGGGAGAGACGTTGCGCTGCAATTATTAGCCAGCTACATTTCTTGCCATTCCATTCCGCGACAGGAGCCGCAATCCGATGGCATCTCCGCAACTCTTCTCTTCGCTGGCACTCGACGGGCTGACGCTTTCCAACCGCATCGTGATCTCGCCGATGTGCCAATACTCCGCCGACGGCGAGGGGAGCATGACCGATTGGCACACCATCCACCTGGGCCAGCTGGCGCTCTCGGGGGCCGGCCTGCTGATCATCGAGGCCTCGGCGGTGGCCGAAGCGGGGCGTATCACCTCGGGCGACGTCGGGCTCTATTCCGACGCCAACGAGCGGGCGATGGCGAGTACGCTCGCGTCGGTACGCGCCCATTCGCCGATGCCGATCGGCATCCAGCTCAGTCACGCCGGGCGCAAGGCCTCCTGCCAGGCCCCCTGGGAGGGCGGCAAGCAGTTGAGTCTGGAAGCGGGAGGATGGCAGACCCTGGCGCCTTCCGAGGTGCCCTATCAGGCCGATCAGCGCCCGCCGCAGGCGATGACGCTCGACGATATCGACGCACTCAAGGCGGATTTCGTCGCCGCAGCGACCCGCGCGGCGCGTCTCGGCTTCGATCTGATCGAACTGCACGCGGCCCACGGCTATCTGCTGCATCAGTTCCTGTCGCCGCTCTCCAACCAGCGCGAAGACGCCTACGGCGGCAGCCTGGAGAACCGCATGCGACTGGTGCTCGAGATTTTCGAGGCGGTGCGTGAGGTGTTCCCGGCGGACAAGCCGGTGGGGATTCGCATCTCCGGCAGCGACTGGGTCGAGGGCGGCTGGGATCTGGAGCAGAGCGTGGCCTTGGCCAAGGCCCTCGATGCCCGCGGCTGCAGCTTCATCGACTGCTCCGGTGGCGGGCTCGACCCGCGCCAGGCGCTCGATGTCGGCCCCAGCTACCAGGTGCCGTTCGCCCGGCGCATGAAGCAGGAGGTCGCCATGCCGGTGATCGCGGTGGGTCTGATCACCGAGCCGGAGCAGGCCGAAGGGATCGTCTTCAGCGGCGAGGCCGATGCCGTGGCGCTGGCCCGCGGCATGCTCTTCGATCCGCGCTGGCCGTGGCACGCCGCGGCCAAGCTGGGGGCCAGCGTGCATGCGCCCAAGCAGTATCTGCGCAGCCAGCCGCATACCTTGAAAGGGCTATTCGGCTAGTTCGCGCCCGTCGGCATCCGCGGCCTCGCCGGCGAGTGCCAGCGCGATGCTCGCCAGCGCCTCCAGCGTGGGCGCCAGGGTCGCCTCGTCGAAATCGAACTCGGGGTGGTGGTGGCCGGCGGCGAGTCGGGTGCCGAAGATCAGATAGGCTGCTTCTCCACCCCGCTCGATGACGCGACGCATCAGCAGTGTCGCGTCCTCCGAGCCGGCGGGGGTGGTGTCGTGGGTGATCAGTTCACGGATGCCTGCCCGGCCCTCGAGCGCCGTCGCGATGCGTTCGACCAGCGCGGGGCTCGAGGCGCACTCCACCGCGGCGCCGAGACGCGCGATGGCCAGCTCGACACCCTGCATGCGCGCCGCACCTGCCAGTACCTCCCGGGCCCGCCCCTCGACATAGTCGTTGATCGCCGTGGTGCTGCCGCGAGTCTCCAGCTGCATGAAGGCCGTGTCGGCGATCACGTTGCGCCCGCTGCCGGCCTCCAGGCGGCCGACGTTGAGCCGCGCGGCGCCAGCGGCATGCGGTGCGATCGCATGTAGCGCCTGCACTGCCTGCGCGGCGGCGAGCAGGGCATTGCGCCCCTTTTCGGGTTCCCCGCCGGCATGGGCGGCGCGCCCGGTGAAGGTGACGTCGAGTTTGGTCGTCGCCAGAAAGCCGTCCGCACCGCAGATCAGCGTGCCCTCGGGCTGCCCCAGCCCCAGATGGGTGGCGATGAACTGATCGACATCATCGACCACACCGGCCTCGGCCATGGCCCCGGCACCTCTGACGCCCTCTTCGGCCGGCTGGAAGAGCAGCTTGATGCGACCGGTGAGGCGTGAGGCGAGCGCCGGCAGCAGATGTGCCAGACCGAGCCCGAGGGCGGTATGCCCATCGTGGGCGCAGGCGTGCATCGACCCCGGGTGGCAAGAGCGAAACCCCAGTCGCGCGGGCCTGTGTGTGTCGGCCTCGCTTTCGAGGATCGGCAGGGCATCGAGATCGAAGCGGTAGGCGAGCGTCGGCCCCGGACGGCCGGTGTCGAGGGTACCGACGACGCCGGTCAGCCCGCCCTCCATGGCCGCAAGCCAGCGCGCGACACCACCCTGGTCACGGGCGCGTGCCAGGGCATCGGCGAGGGTCGCCGCATCGGGCACGCCCAGGCGCGCCTCACGGTCGACGACCGCGTCGCCGACAGCAACCTGGTAGCCGATCGCATCGAGGCTTTCCGCCACCCGGCTGGCGGTGCGGAACTCGGTCCATCCCTGCTCGGGGTGACGGTGAAAATCCCGCCGCCAGGCGATCAACCGTGGCGCCAGCGCCTCGACCTGTGCCGCCAGCGAGAGAGGCATGACGTTACCCCATTGTCTGTGTCGTCAGTCCGACGCGAGTCGGGCCAGGCGTGTCCGGTAGCGTGCCGCGCCGCATCCGTTCGATACGATCGACACAGCGCAGCCCCGCCGACTGGAGCCAGTCATCTTCCGGATTCGGATCGACCAGGTCGAGTCGCACGAAACGGCCTTCATGCTCGGCGAACAGGGCCTGGATGAGCGCGCGCGCCGCGGTGTCGGAATCGGCAAGGACCGGTCCGATATGGTGGCCGCGTCCGAAATCCCGCCATAGCGCGCACCCCTCGAGACGTCCGTCCACGTCCAGCACCATCCCGTGGGTGGCTTCGCGTACCGCCAGTGCATGAACGGGGTTATCGGGCACCAGCGCCAGCAGGGCTTCGCGGTCCGCAGCCCTTGCCGGGCGCAGGTGCGGTAGCGTCGGTGCCGGTGTCGGCTCGAGGATGCCCTGGTACTGACAGACGAGATTGCAGGTCTCGAAGCCCAGCTTGCGGTAGAGCGGTGCCCCTGCCGTTGTCGCCACCAGGGCGAGCGGTCGTTCACCGGCCAGGGCCATGAGTTGAACCAGGATCTCGCGTCCCAGGCCGCGCCCCTGCCAGGCGTCGTCGACGATGATCAGGCCGAGTGTCGCCATGTTGCCGTGGTCGGTGCAGAAACCGGTGCCCACCAGCTCGCCGCTGTCACTGCGCAGGGCAATGCCCTGGCCGACCTCGAGCATCTGGGCCCAGTCCTGGCGGCGGTGGGGCCAGCCGAGCCGGCGCGACAGCAGCAGGGCATCGTCGAGGTCCTGAGTATCGAAACGGCGATAACCGAGGGTGGCATCGCGGGATGACAACTGGGGGGCCGTAGCCGCGTCTTGGGGCATATCGGCGTTCTCCTGTATTCGAGGGCTCCGTGGCGGGTACTTTACTCAGCGTGGGGTGCGGCCGGCCACGCAGGCGCGGCGGATTCTCGGAATTCGGCAGAATGCACCGAGAGAGAGGGGGTTGGGCGCATCAACTGCGCCAGGCAGGTGGACTCTCGGCACCCTGTGCTGGGCGTTCCGCCATACGATGGTAGCTAGACGACGACGGTGGCTTTCGCGGTCTCCCGACGCGATGTCGTTTCCCCTATCTCTGACGGCAAGGTCCATCATGGCGAGCTTCGACCCCGATCGCATTTCCCTTCCTGACGGCCACTACATTCACGGTCGCCTCGTCCCGGGTACCGGGGCGCTGGCGGTATCCCGGCCGTCGGACGGCAAGGTCTACGCGATGCTGCCCGCGGCCGATGCCGGGTGCGTCGATGAAGCCGTCGACAGCGCGCGGCGTGCGTTCACCCATAGCGACTGGGCGCGTCGCCCGCCGCGCGAACGGGCCAGGGCGATGCGCCGCTGGGCGGATCTGATCGAAGCCGACATCGATGATCTCGCGGCGCTGGAGTCCCTCGGCTCGACCCGGCCCATCGACCAGGCCCGCGCCTGGGATGTGCCCTATACCGCCGAGGGCATTCGCTTCTTCGCCGAATTCGCCGACAAGTGCGGTGGAGAGGTGGCGGCCACGGCATCCGATCATCTGGGCATGCAGATCGCCGAGCCGCTCGGTGTGGTGGGGGCCATCGCGCCGTGGAACTTCCCGCTCAGCATGACCTGCTGGAAGGTCGCACCGGCGCTGGCGGCCGGTAACACCGTGGTCCTGAAACCCTCGGAGCTGACCCCGTTCTCGGCGGTCCGGCTGGCCGCGCTGGCGGTGGAAGCGGGCATCCCTCCCGGGGTGTTCAATGTGATCCAGGGCAGCGGGCCGGTCGCCGGCGAGGCGCTCTGCCGGCATCCCGATGTCGCCAAGGTGACGTTCACCGGCTCGACCGAGACCGGGCGCACGATCATGCGCGCCTGTGCCGAGACCGGACCGAAACCGGTCACGCTGGAGCTGGGCGGCAAGAGCCCGCAGCTGGTGTTCGCCGACGTACCCGATCTCGACCGTACCGCGCAGACCCTGGCCGCCGCGATCACCGGCAACGCCGGTCAGGTCTGCGTCGCCGGCTCGCGCCTGCTGGTCGAGCGGCCGCTGCTGGCGCCGCTCGTCGAACGCCTGCAGCAGCGCTTCGCTAGCCTGGAACCGGGGCTCACCTGGCACTCGGGCACGCGATTTTCGCCGCTCATTTCCGCCCTGCAGGCCGAACGGGTGGAGACGATCGTCTCCCGCGCCCGCGAGGCCGGTGCCGAGCTCCTGGCTGGCGGAACCCGTTTCGAGACGGATAGGGGCGGCTGTTTCTACCGCCCGACGATCCTGCAGGTGGAGACTTCCGACAATCCGGCCGTGCGGGAAGAGATCTTCGGCCCGGTGCTGACGATCCAGGCTTTCGATGATGAAGAGGAGGCGCTGGGCCTGGCCGAGCATGAGGTCTACGGGCTCGCGGCGGGGGTGCACACCGCCGATCTGGGGCGGGCGCTGCGGGCGGTTCGACGGCTGTCGGCGGGCACCGTGTGGGTCAACCGCTACGGGCGCAGCCACGACTACATCCTGCCCACGGGAGGCTACAAGCGTTCCGGGATCGGCCGCGATCTGGGCCGGGCGGCCTTCGAGGCCAACCTGCACCACAAGAGCGTGCTGATCGACCTGACCCCCTAGCGTCGCGCATGCCCATTCGAGACGTCGCCGGCCTGGCTGGCGGCGGTCACACCAACAAGAGGCTTTCGATCATGTTCGTCAATGTGGACCCGGTTTCTGACACGCCCGACTTCCCCGAACAGGTGGATGTGGTGGTGATCGGTGGTGGCATCCTGGGCACCTGCGCCGCCTATGAGCTGGCCCGCCGGGGCGTCTCGGTGGCGCTGCTGGAGAAGGGGCTGATCGGCTGCGAGCAGTCGAGCCGCAACTGGGGCTGGGTGCGTCAACAGAACCGCGCCCTGTATGAGCTGCCGTTGGCGATGCACAGTCTGAGCCGCTGGGAGGCGTTCTCGCAGGAGGTCGGGCGTGACGTCGGCTTTCGGCGCAGCGGTATCGTCTATACCACCGACGATCAGGAGAGTCTGGATAAATGGGAAGTCTGGGGTCGCCAGGCCCGTGAACAGGGTTTCATCGGCCAGATGCTGAGCGCCGCGGAGGCGCATGAGCGCGCGCCGGGTACCACCTCGCGCTGGCTGGGCGGGGTCTGGTCGCCCACCGACGGGCGTGCCGAACCGGCCATGGCATGCCCGGCGATCGCGCAGGGCGCCCAGGCCCATGGCGCCCATGTGCATCAGAACTGTGCGGTGCGCGGGCTGGATCTCACCGCGGGTCGTGTCAGCGGGGTCTGGACCGAGCGCGGACGGATCCGCACCTCGAACGTGATCTGCGCCGGGGGGGCCTGGAGCTCGCGCTTCTGCCGGCGTCACGGGGTGGACCTGCCCGCGGCCAACATCATGGGCACCGCCATCCAGACCACGGCAGCGCCCGAAGTGACCCCCGGCTGTCTGACTACCCCCAGACTCGCACTGCGCCGACGGCTCGATGGCAGCTATACGCTGGCCATGCCCGGACTGGGCCGGGTCGAGATCAGCCCCCAGGGGCTGCGTTATGCCACCCGGTTCTACAGCGCCTATCGCAGCAAGCTGGCCAAGAAGCTCCAGATCAGGCTGGGGCGCTCTTTCTTCAGCGGGCCGGAAGCGGCCGGACGCTGGGAGTTCGATCAGGTCTCGCCATTCGAACGCCAGCGCATTCTCGACCCCATGCCGGACATGGCCCTGGCCCGGGCCACGCTTGCCGCGCTGCACGCCGAGTATCCGGCACTGAAGCACGTGCATCTGGCACGCGCCTGGGCCGGCATGATCGATACGACACCGGATCTGGTGCCGGTGATCTCGCCCATCGACGCGATCCCGGGCTTCACCGTCGCCTCCGGCTGCAGCGGCCACGGCTTCGGTATCGGCCCGGCAGCCGGGCAACTGGCGGCCGACATCGCCACCGGTGCCACGCCGATGGTGGATCCGGCGCCCTATCATCTGTCGCGTTTTTCCGATGGCAGCCGTATCCGACAGCCCGAGATGATGTGAATCCAGTGCCGCAGTCTGTGCTGTCGAGGGACCCAAAAAGGGCGATTTGTGCCAGTCCGGCGCCCGCTTTCAGCGTCAGCCACCGTGGACCCGGTGCTGTAATGAAAGCGATCGGATTGGCGCCGGTGCTCGGGTTGGCACCCCTGCCGTCCAGATGAACGGTGGCCCATACCCCCCGACCACCCATGCCACCGCAACGCCACAACAACGCCACAAGAACAGGACGAAGCCCCATGAGCGAGATCATGCGCCCCAAGTACATCACCTTCGACTGCTACGGCACCTTGACCAACTTCCAGATGGGGAGTCTGACCCGCGAGATATTTGCCGACCGGATTCCCGATGCCGAGCGTATGGATGGCTTCGTGAAGGACTTTGGCGCCTATCGCTTCGACGAGGTGCTGGGGCCGTGGAAGCCCTATGCCGAGATCATCTGTACCGCACTCGAGCGGGTCTGCCGGCGCTGGGGCATCGAATATCGCGATAACGAAGGCATGCGCTACTACGAAGCGGTGCCGACCTGGGGACCGCATCCCGACGTGATCGAGGGGCTGTCGAAGATCGCCGGCAAGATTCCGCTGGTGATCTACTCCAACGCCGACAACACGCAGATCATGTCCAACGTCCAGAAGTTGGAAGTCCCGTTCCACGAGGTCTTCACCGCCGACACCTTCAAGGTCTACAAGCCTCGCCTGGCCGCCTTCGAAGCCATGCTCGACACCCTGGGCTGCCGCCCGGATGAGCTGCTGCACGTCTCGTCGAGCTTTCGCTACGACTTGATCCCGGCCTCGCTGATGGGGATCGAGAACAAGGCGTTCGTGGCGCGGGGGCACGAGCCCTACTGCGGCGGCTATGGCGCCACCCAGATCGCCGATATCCGCGATCTGCCGGCGCTGGTCGGGCTCTGAGCGCCGAGCTCGCCACCGCTCCCTTGTCTGCTCGAGACGGAGGAAGGTGCCATGCAGTTCGATTCCTACTGGCTGGCGACGGCGCCGGCTTTCAGCGGGGCGCGGCAGACACCACCCGAGGGGCGTTATGACGTCGTCGTCGTGGGCGGCGGATTCACCGGGCTGTCGGCGGCGCGAACGCTGGCCCGCGGCGGGGCGCGGGTCGCGCTGATCGAGGCGGGGCGGGTCATCGGCGAGGCGTCGGGGCGCAATGGTGGCCAGTGCAATACCGGTGTCGCCCAGGACTACGCCAGCCTGGTCGAGCAGCTCGGTCGCGAGCGGGCGCGGAGCCACTACCGCCACTACGCCGAGGCGGTGGCGAGCGTGCGCCAGGTGATTGCGGAGGAGCGGATCGAGTGCGACTACCGTCACCACGGCAAGCTCAAGCTGGCCGCCAAGCCCGAGCACTACGCCAAGCTCGCACGCAGCGCCGAGGCAATCGCGCGTGACGTCGACCCGGAGGTCGAACTGATTCCCCGGGACATGATCCGCCATGAGGTCGACTCGCCGCTCTTCCACGGCGGCCTGCTGCAGAAAAACGGCGGGCAGATGCACATGGGGCGCTTCGGGATAGGGCTGGCCGAGGCGGCCGTGGCCCACGGTGCGCAGCTGTTCGAGCACACGCCGATGCGCGGCGTCGCCCGCCAGGCGGGGGGCTACCGGGTCACCACCCCGGCCGGCACCCTGCAGGCAGACAACGTGCTGCTGGCGACGGGGGCCTCGCGCCAGGGGCCGCTCGGCTGGTTTCGCCGTCGGCTGGCGCCGGTGGGCAGCTTTATCGTGGTCACCGCCCCGCTGAGCGAGGCGCAGTGCCGGGCGCTGTTACCCCAGCGGCGCGCCTACGTCACCAGCCGCATCGTCGGCCACTACTTTCGCCTGACCCCCGATAACCGGTTGCTGTTCGGCGGACGTGCCCGGTTCGCGATGTCGGGCGGCAAATCGGACACCAAGAGCGGAGAGATCCTGCGTCGGGGCTTGGGTCACGCCTTTCCTTCACTGGCCGGTATCGATATCGATTACTGCTGGGGCGGGCTGGTCGACATGAGTCGCGACCGCCTGCCGCATGCGGGTCGCCACGACGGGATGTACTACGTCATGGGCTACAGCGGCCACGGTGTCCAGATGTCGGTCCATATGGGCCAACGCCTCGCCGAGGCGATGCTGGGCCAGCGGCACGCCTACCCCTGGCAGGAGCGTCACTGGCCGGCGATCCCCGGCCACTTCGGCAAACCCTGGTTTCTACCCCTCGTCGGCGGCTGGTATCGGCTGCAGGACCGGTGGCATTGAGCCGTGCGCCCGGTCGAGGAGAAACCCTGCTTCAGTAAGCGCTGTATCCGAGTTCCATAACAATGTCAGTCGATCTAGGAGAAGGCTTATGACGCGTCATGACAACAGTCGCGACAACCGTCACGACAACAATAGCGACAAGCTGACGTCTCCCCAGGAGAGTCTTCAGATCTACCGGGCCATGCAGCGCGGTCTGTCCCGCCGCGATGCCATGAAACTGCTCGGCGCGGCCGGGGTGCTGGCCATGGGCATGGGCGGGGTGCCCGGCTTGTCGCCGGCCTTCGCGGCCGGGGGCGAGGCGACCCCACAGCGCGGCGGGCGTATCCGTGTCGCTGCCCACTCCTCCTCGACCAAGGATTCTCTCGATCCGGCGCTGGGGGCGACGGCGATCGACTACTGCCGCGCCTTCATGTTCTACAACGGCCTGACCCAGTTCGACCCTGACCTGCGCCCGCAGCCGTGTCTGGCCGAGAGCTTCGAGACTACCGACAGCGGCAGCCGCTGGGTCTTCGTTTTGCGTCAGGGGGTGACCTTCCACGATGGCAAGGCGCTCACCCCCCAGGACGTGATCTACTCGATCATGCGCCACAAGGACCCCGCGGTCGGCTCCAAGGTGCTGTCGATGGTCGAGCAGATCGACAGCATCCGGGCTCTCGATCAGCGCCGGGTCGAGTTCAACCTCTCTTCGCCCAATATCGAACTGCCCTCGATTCTTGCCGTCTCGCATCTGGTCATCGTGGCCGATGGCACCCAGGACTTCTCGAAAGGCAACGGTACCGGCGCGTTCCGCTGTCAGGAGTTCTCGCCCGGGGTGCGCTCTGTCGGTGTGCGTAACGAGAACTACTGGCGCTCGGGGTATCCGTATCTGGACGCCATCGAGCTGGTCGGCATCAGCGATGAATCCTCCCGGGTCAATGCGCTGCTCTCCGGCGACGTCCAGATGATCAACAACCTCGGCGGCAACGCCGCGGAGCGGGTCAAGCAGAGCCAGAGCGCCGTGCTCAAGGCGACCAACTCCGGCAACTACACCGATCTGGTCATGCGCTTCGACCAGCAGCCGACGAGTCGGCCAGCGTTCCGCGAGGCGATGAAGTATCTCTTCGACCGCGAGCAGATCAAGCGCGTGGCGCTGCGTGGCTACGGCGAGATCGCCAACGATCAGCCCATCCCGCCGGGAGCGCCCTACTACTTCGACGGTCTTCCCCAGCGGGAGTACGACCCCGAGCGCGCCGCCTCCCTGCTCCAGAAAGCCGGGGTCGCCGGTGCCACCGTGCCGATCGTCGCCTCCCCCGCGGCCAACTACTCCGAGGATATGGCGGTGCTGCTCCAGCAGTCGGCGGCGGCCGCCGGTCTCAAGCTCAACATCAACCGGGTACCGGCGGACGGCTACTGGTCGAATCACTGGATGAAGCACCCCCTGGGCTTCGGCAACATCAACCCGCGACCGACCGCCAATATCCTGCTCTCCCAGTTCTTCCTGTCGAGCGCCGCGTGGAACGAGTCGGGATGGAAGAACCCGCACTTCGACCAACTGGTCATCGCAGCGCGGGGCGAGCCCGATGAAGCCAAGCGCAAGCAGATGTACGCCGACATGCAGACCTTGATCCACAACGAGGGCGGGATCGGGATTCCCGTCTTCCTCAGCGATACCGAGGGCTATGACTCGCGGATCGGCGGCATGGATCGCACGGTGCCGCTGGGCTCCTTCATGGGCTACATGTTCGCCGAATACGTCTGGTGGAAGGGCTGAGCCGGGATTCGTACGTCAACGCAAGCCCCGCGCGTCGCCGACCTCGCCCTGGGGCGGGTGGGGCGCGAGCGGGGCGCTCGAGTCGGAGACGACCCATGCGCAACACGCTATTTGGACTCGTGGCCGGACGGCTGGGCGCCAGTCTGCTGACCCTGTTCCTGGTCTCGCTGGTGATCTTCGCCATCACCTCGCTGCTGCCCGGCGACACCGCCCAGCAGATTCTGGGCCAGTTCGCCACGCCCGAGCAGGTCGCAGCACTGAGAGAGCAGCTGGGGCTCAATCAGCCGGCCATCCTGCGTTACTGGCACTGGCTCTCCGGTTTCGTCACCGGCGACCTCGGTCAGTCGGCGAGCAATGGCATGGCAGTCGCGCAACTGATCAACGACCGCCTGCCCAACTCGCTCATCCTCGCCGGCATCACCACCCTCGTCTCGGTGCCCATCGCTATCACCATGGGTGTGGTGGCGGCGATGGGCCGCGGCGGCCTGATCGATCGCCTGCTCAATTTGGTGACTCTGTCAATGGTCGCGGTGCCGGAGTTCCTGGTGGCCACGCTGGCGGTGCTGATTTTCGCGGTCAAGCTCAACTGGCTGCCCGCACTCTCCTACGTCTCCACGGTCGATTCGCTGGGCGGCGCCATGAAGATCTACGCCATGCCGGTGCTGACACTCTGCTGTGTACTCATCGCGCAGATGGCCCGGATGACAAGGGCGGCGCTGATCGATCAGCTCGATAGCCCCTACGTCGAGATGGCGCAGCTCAAGGGCGTGCCGCCGATCCGCCGGGTCATGCGTCACGCTCTGCCCAATGCGGTCGGGCCGATCGCCAACGCCGTCGCGCTGAGCCTCTCCTATCTGCTCGGCGGCGTCATCATCGTCGAGACCATCTTCAACTATCCGGGGATCGCCAGCCTGATGGTGGACGCGGTATCCAATCGCGACCTCTCGCTGGTACAGGCCTGCGCCATGCTGTTCTGCGGCACCTATCTGGTGCTGGTCATGCTGGCCGATATCTGCGCGATTCTCTCCAACCCGAGGCTGCGTAACCGATGAACTCGCTCAAGACGATGACGCATCCCAAGGCCAATACCGTTCGGCGGCTGCGCCACGGTAGCCACTTGCCCGTCGGCGCCCCGCTGCGTCGCAATCGCCGCCGGCTCCAGCTGACCCGCTGGATCGGGCTCGGCGTGTTCGGTTTCTGGATTCTGGTGGCGCTGTTCGGGCCGCTGCTGGCCCCCCATCCCATGGGGGCATTCGTCTCCGACCAGATATTCGGCGGGATGAGCGCCGCCTACCCGCTGGGCACCGACTACATGGGCCGCGACATGCTCAGCCGGATCCTGACCGGTGCCCGCTACACCGTGGGTCTCGCCCTGGTCGCCGCCTGTCTCGCCAGCCTGATCGGTGCCGGCTTCGGCATGCTCTCGGTGCTGCTGCCGAGGTGGCTGGAGGAGGGCGTGCGCCGGGTATTCGACACCCTGATCTCGATCCCCAGCAAGATGATGGCGCTGGTGATGGTGTCGGCCTTCGGTGCCTCGATCCCGCTGCTGATCACGGCCACCGTGTTGAGCTATGCCCCCGGGGCCTTTCGGATCGCCCACAGCCTGGCCACCAATCTGGCCACGATGGAGTACGTTCAGGTGGCCCACACCCGGGGCGAGGGACGCCTCTACATCGCCGCCCGCGAGATCTTTCCCAACATGATCCAGTCGGTGCTGACCGACATGGGAATGCGCTTCGTGTTCATCGTGCTGCTGCTCAGCGGCATGAGTTTTCTCGGGCTGGGCGTGCAGCCGCCGGCGGCGGATCTCGGGTCGCTGGTGCGCGAGAACATCAGCGGCCTGAGTCAGGGCGCGGTCGCGGTCATCGCGCCGGCGCTGGCCATCGGCACGCTGACGATCGGCGCCAACCTGCTGATCGATAGCCTCTCCACCAGCCGTGCGACGCAGAAGGAGTGACCCATGCAAGGTGAATCGCTCATCGTGCGCGACCTCGAGATCGTCGCCACCCCCGACGGCGGGGAAGAACGCAGCATCGTCAGCCGGATCGGTTTCTCGCTCGCACCGGGCGAAGTGCTGGCGCTGATCGGCGAGTCCGGGTCGGGCAAGACCACCATCGCCCTGGCCATGCTGGGGTACGCCAGACGCGGATGCCGAATCGCCGGGGGCAGCGTGCGCCTGGGCGAGACCGAGGTGCTGTCGCTCTCGCCGGTGGCAACAAGGGCCCTGCGCGGACACCGCGTGGCCTATATCGCCCAGAGCGCGGCGGCGGCGTTCAACCCCTCGCGTTCGCTGATGGATCAGGTGATCGAGGCGGCGCTGCTGCACCAGGTGATGGATCGCCGCAGCGCCCGGGACAAGGCCATCGGTCTGTTCCGGGATCTGGCGCTGCCCGACCCCGAGCATATCGGCGAGCGCTACCCCCATCAGGTCTCGGGCGGGCAGTTGCAGCGCGTGATGGCGGCGATGGCGCTGCTCACCGATCCGGCCCTGGTGATTCTGGACGAGCCGACCACGGCGCTGGACGTGACCACCCAGGTCGAGGTGCTGCTCGCGTTCAAGCGGGTCATGCGTGAGCGCGGCACGACGGCGATCTACGTCTCCCACGATCTCGCCGTGGTCGCCCAGATGGCCGACCAGGTGCTGGTGCTCAATGGGGGCTGCGAGCAGGAGCAGGGCCGGATCGAGGAGATTCTCGAGCGGCCGCGGCATGCCTACACCCGGAGCCTGCTGGCGGCGACTCGGCCGGTGCGCCTGGCCGACTCGATGCCGGTCGCCACGGGGCAGCCGCTGCTGGAGATCGCGCAGCTCGATGTGGGCTACGGCAAGCTGAACCGTGACGGCGAGCCCTCGGACAAGGTGCTGCGCGGGATCGATCTCACGCTCTCCGCGGGTCGCTCCATCGGCGTCATCGGTGAGTCGGGCTCCGGTAAATCGACCCTGGCCCGAGCGATCGCCGGGCTGATCGCCCCCTGCCATGGCAGCGTTCAGTTCGATGGCACGCCACTGCCGCCGACCCTGCGCGGGCGCACGCCGGATCAGTTCCGGCGCATCCAGATGGCCTTCCAGAGTGCCGACAACGCGCTCAATCCGGCCCATTCGGTACGTCGACTCCTCGGTCGGCCGCTGGAGACCTATTTCCATCTGGACCGCGCCGAGCGGCGGCGGCGCATCGATGAACTCATGGCACTGGTCAAGCTGCCCACCAGCCTGCTGGAGCGCAAGCCCGGCGAGCTCTCCGGGGGGCAGAAGCAGCGCGTCAATCTCGCGCGCTGCCTGGCGGCCAAGCCGGATCTGATTCTCTGCGACGAGGTGACCTCGGCCCTGGACACCGTGGTCGGTGCGGCGATTCTCGAACTGCTGGCGGAGCTGCGTCAGGAGCTGGGCGTCGCCTATCTGTTCATCAGCCACGATATCTCGACGGTGCGCGCGCTGTGCGACGACGTCATGGTGCTCTACCACGGTGAGTGCGTGGAGTTCGGCCCGTGCGAGACGGTACTCGAGGCACCGCGCCATGACTACACGCGCAAGCTGATCGGCTCGGTACCAGAGCTGCGCCCCGGCTGGCTGGAGCACCACCCGCTGGCCATGGCGGAGGGGACCCCGGCCTGAACCTCGCCGGGGCAGAGGGCATGATTCAGTAGCCGCGCCGGCGGTGCTCTCTGCCGAATTGGCAGACTTCAGCGCAGATGCCACTGCGCCGGGGTGGCGCAGGTGGCGGACCGGCCGAGGGTGGCGAAAAGGTGCGGTGGCCGGGAAGGGCCGCCGTTAGACTGTTTCGATATGAGCGATGGCGATGACCTGCCGCGGGCATTGGGCCCGAAGGCGTCCCCGGACATCGTTTCCTCGGACCGGGTATTCCAGGAGGAGGCATGAACCCTACCGATATTGCCACGACACAGAGAGTGGATGCATTCGTGAGTGCGGCCCGGCCGCTGGAGAGCGGTGATCTCCACCATCTTCATCAGCTCGCCGTCAGTGTTGCCTGGCCCCACCGGAGCCGGGATCTGAGGCTACTGATGTTGCTGGGGCGGGGGTATCTGGCGCTGGACGAGATCGAGCGCGTGCTGGCTTCCGGCATGTACTTCGAGATGGGCGAGGATTTCGCCATGCTCGGCATGATGATCACCGCCCCGAGGCTCCAGACCTTCGGGGCGGGGCGCTGGCTGCTGGATCGGATCCTGGCGGATTGCGGCGGCCGCGATCTGCGCTTGAACGCGACGCGAGCGGCCTACCGCCTGTATGAAAGTGCCGGCTTCGTGCCGGTGGCGACGGTCCATCAGCGCCAGGGCATGGTGGGCGAGGGGCCGCTGCCCGAGGGCGGGCCGACGTGCCCGGTACGTACGCTGCAGGCGTCGGATCTGGCGGCGCTGCCAGCGCTCGATCAGGTGGCTTTCGGGGCCGAGCGCCGCGCGGTGCTGGAGGCGCTCTTCGCCGTCAGCGAGGGCACGGTGGCTCTTCGCGACGGCGTGCCGGCGGGGTTCGCGCTGATTCGCGACTTCGGCCGCGGGCGCGTGATCGGCCCGGTGGTGGCGGAGGACGAAGCGATGGCGATGGCGCTGATCGCGCCGCTCGTCACCCGCCACCGGGGGCAGTTCCTGCGTATCGATACCGCCTGTGACAGCCCGACGTTCTTCGCGTTTCTCGACGCTGCGGGGCTAGACGCCTTCGACACCGTCACCCAGATGCGCCTGGGCAAGCAGAGAGGCGGTGACGGGTCGGTCCGCACCTTCGGCCTGGCCGCGCATACGCTCGGTTGAGGGCGTCCAGGCGTCACGTTTCGCCGTGGTTATCGTCCCCGGCCAACGGGCCCAGCGGGACCTCGGCTCGGTGCAGCGGCGTCTTCATCACCACGTAGCTGAAGTAGCGCGCGATCCCCACGTCCTGCGCCAACCATTGCTCCATCAGCCGCTGGAACTCGGAGAGTCGCGGCACGAGCATGCGCAGCAGATAGTCGTAACCGCCGGAGACCAGGTGGCACTCCATCACCTCGGGGGTGTCCGCCATGGCCGCCTCGAAGCGCTGGAAGCTGTCGCGACGGTGGTTGCTCAGCGTAATCTCCACGAACAGGGTCATCGACGGGCCGAGCCGAGCCAGATTGAGACGTGCATGGTAGCTCTCGATGTAGCCAGCCTGCTGCAGCCGCTTGACCCGGGACAGACAGGGGGAGGGCGACAGCCCCACGCGATCCGCGAGCTGGGCATTGGTGATGCGTCCGTCGCGCTGCAGCTCGGTGAGGATGGCGACATCGAGGCGATCGAGTTTGGGTGATGTCATGAGTCTAATCCAGGGCCCTTCCCTGCGGGTTGCGGCGTACAGTGTGAACGGGCCTTTGGCCGCCTCCCGTTGGTGTCGCCGCGTTGCGGGTGGCACGCCTGTGGCGCCTGGCGGGTGGTATTTCCATCGCTCTGCAGTTTTCAATATCGTGACCCGGGGGGCAAGTTACGGGCGTGACTCTTTTGCCCGGTCGTGTCAGGCAGCGGCGCGAATCGACATCGATACGCCGGGCCCGTCAGCGCATGTCATCAAGGCCCCGCCGCGAGATAGCCGACTTTTGGGGAGACAAGAATGAAGCTGGATCGTACTGATCTGAGGATCCTGACCGAGCTGCAGAAAAATGGCCGCATCCCCAACGTCGAGCTGGCCGAACTGGTTCATTTATCGCCCAGCCCCTGCCTGATGCGGGTCAAGAAGCTGCAGGCGGCGGGCTACATTACCGGCTATTCGGCGCTGATCGACCTGGCGAAATTCGACGAGATATTGACGGTATTCACCGAGGTGACGCTCTCCCATCATCGGCAGATCGACTTCGACCGTTTTCAGCAGGCGGTCGAGAAGATCGACGACTGCCTGGAGTGCCATCTGATGTCGGGCGGGTTCGACTATCTGCTCAAGTTCGTGACGCGTGGCATCGCCGAGTACCAGGCGCTCATCGAAGGGCTGGTCGAACAGGACGTGGGGATCGAGAAGTACTTCAACTACGTGGTCATCAAGTCACCTTTCTCGAAGTCCCACCTGCCGCTCAACACGCTTTTCGGACCTCAGTCGGCGTCGTCCTGAACGGCGAGCCGGCTCAATCGTCCTTCTCCGTGGCCTCGCTTCCGCGCAGATTGGCAATCGCCTCGCGGGCATCCTCCAGGCTGGTCGGATCGTCGATGGTGGCGGGCACGTCGAAGGTCTCGCCGTCGGCGATCTGGCGCAGCGCGCGGCGCAGGATCTTGCCCGAGCGGGTCTTGGGCAGACGCGCCACCACCCGCACCTGCTTGAAGCTCGCCACCGGGCCGATCCGTTCCCGCACCAGGGCGACGAGTTCCTGCGCCAGCGTCGCGTCGTCGCCGTCGAAGCCATCCTTGGGGATCACCAGCCCCACCGGCTGCTGGCCCTTGAGCGTATCCTGGGCGCCGATCACCGCGCACTCGGCCACCGCCGGGTGAGACCCCAGCACCTCCTCCATCTCACCGGTGGAGAGCCGGTGGCCGGCGACGTTGATCACGTCGTCGGTGCGCCCCATCACGAACAGATAGCCCTCGTCGTCGATATAGCCGCCGTCGCCGGTGAGGTAGTAGCCCGGGTAGGTCGCCAGATAGGCCGAGTGCAGGCGCTCGGGATCGCCCCAGATACCGGCGAGGCAGCCCGGCGGCAGCGGCTGCTTGATCACCACGCTGCCCTCGGTCAGCGCGCCCACCTCCTCGCCGTGGCGGTCGAGGATGCGCACATCGTAGCCCGGCACCGGAAAGGTGGCGGAGCCGGCGCGGGTGGGCACCGGGTCGAGCCCCAGCGGATCGGCGGCGATCGCCCAGCCGGTCTCGGTCTGCCACCAGTGGTCGACGACGGGCACGTCGAGATGCGCCTTGAGCCAGTGGTAGGTGGGCGGGTCGAGGCGCTCCCCGGCCAGAAACAGCGAGCGCAGGCTGGAGAGGTCGTAGCCCTCTTTCAGCCGCGCGTCGGGGTCCTCCTTCTTGATCGCACGGAAGGCCGTCGGGGCGGTGAAGAAGCTCTTCACTCGGTACTCTTCGATCACCCGCCAGAAGGCACCGGCATCGGGGGTGCGTACCGGCTTGCCCTCGTAGACCACCGTGCTGGCACCGCGCAGCAGCGGGCCATAGACGATGTAGGAGTGGCCCACCACCCAGCCCACATCGGAGGCGGAGAAGAACACCTCACCCGGGGCGATGTCGTAGATCGTCTCCATCGAGTAGTGCAGCGCCACGGCGTAGCCGCCGGTATCGCGGACCACGCCCTTGGGACGGCCGGTGGTGCCGGAGGTGTAGAGGATGTAGAGCGGGTCGGTGGCCTTGACCGGAACGCAGGCGGCGGGCTCGGCGGCGGCCATCAGCGTCTCCCACTCGACCTCGCCGGGGCCGAGCTCGACGCGGCAGGCGTCGCGCTGCAGATAGACGCAGTGGGCCACCGCATGGGCGCTGCGCGACAGCGCTTCGCGCACGATCGGCTGATAGGCCACCACGCGACCGGGTTCGAGCCCGCAGGAGGCCGCCACCACCACCCGGGGCTTGGCGTCCTCGATCCGCGCTGCCAGTTCGCGGGCGGCGAAGCCGCCGAACACCACCGAGTGGATGGCGCCGAGACGCGCGCAGGCGAGCATCGCGATCAGCGCTTCCGGCACCATCGGCAGGTAGATCACCACGCGCTCGCCCGGCACCACACCCAGCCCGCGCAGGGCGCCGGCGCAGCGGGCGGTGGCGTCGCGCAGCTCACGGTAGGTGTAGCGCCGCTGCTGGCCGCTGAGCGGCGAGTCCCAGTAGAGCGCGATACGCTCGCCGTGCCCCTGCTCGATATGATGGTCGAGGGCGGCATGACACAGGTTGAGCTCGCCATCACCGAACCAGCGCGCATGGCCGCCGGCATCGACCTCGAGCGCCCGGGTCGGCGGGGTGGACCAGGGAATGCGCCGGGTCTGGCGCATCCAGAAGGTTTCCGGGTCCTCGAGGGAGGCTCGGTACTCGTCCTGATAACGACTCATGGCTTACCCCGCTGCGTGCGCCCTTTCACCCGCGCCATGGCGCGGGTCGGAGGCAGCGTCTGCGTGAACAGGTTGTCTGATCACACTCTATGGGGGCAGCGGCGTGGCGACCGTCAGACCATCGGCTAGCTTCGACGAATGGACGCGGGCGAGGGCCGGGCAGGGCACGCCGGCGGCACGTCTCAGGGCACCTCGAAGTCGCGCTCGGCCCGGGCCACTGCGTCGTGGGCGTGCAGACTCTCGGCGTGGGTGATGTCGACGCGGTAGCCGGCGACGCCGGCCTGGGCCTCGCACTGCGCCGCCAGCCGCCGCGCGGCATCCTCGCAGAACATCAGATTAGCGCCGTTGCGTTCGGCGAAGGCCTGCTCGTCGACACGCTTGACCAGTGTCTGCACCGGCGTCTGCAGGGTCTGTTCGAAGGCGTCCAGGCGTGCCTCCGGGGCGTAGGCGGCATCTGCGGTCAGACGCAGGGCGATCACCGCCCGGCTGCGCTGGCTGTGGGGCGTGGGGAAGCTGCCGCTGTGCTCGATCCACTCGGCCACCGCCTCGGCGTCGAGGGTCTCGGTGTTCTGCTCTTCGGCCCAGTGGCGCCAGTCGCGGGACATGGCGTGGCGGGCCAGCGCGGTCGAGCAGGGGCAGGTGGATGAGTAGTCGAGTTCGAGTGTCAGGGTCTGGGTCAGCCCCTCGTGGCTGCCCTCAAGGGTCAGCGTGAGCGGGTAGTGACGCCAGCCGCTGGCGTCACTGAGCAGGGCACGGCGGCGCAGCGGCAGCGCGAAGCGCAGCGCCAGATAGAGGCGCTGGCTGGTGTCCTGCTGGCTATCCAGCAGGGCGTGGCCCAGGGCGTCCAGCCGCTCCGGCGTCACTGGCGATTCGTCCAGACGGTCGAGCAGGCGGTAGAGGCGCGACATGTGGATACCGCGCTGGCCCGTCGCGAGATCGACACTGACATCGGCGGTGGCCGGCAGTCGAGCGCCGTCCGACCACTGCAGGCGGGTGGCGATGCCCTGCATGCCGACACGTTGCAGGGCTCGGTATGGCGCGCCCTGGGACGGTTCCGGTTCGCGCCCAGCGGCGACATCCGGTAGCGGCGGTACGGTGAGATTCATGAGTGCTCGTCGACGGTTGGAAATGTTATTTTATAACATATCGTTCGAGCCGATGGGTACACCCTTCGGTTACCGCGTGATGCCGCCATGAGGGTCGCGCGAGCGAACCGATGAATCAGTCGCCGATGCGGTCCAGCCGTGCCATCTGCGCCGCGGGAATCTCCAGCGCTGCCGCCTGGATATTCTGCTGCAGATGATCGGGAGACGAAGTCCCGGGGATCAGCAGGATGTTGGGTGAGCGAGCCAGCAGCCAGGCCAGTGCTACCTGCATCGGGGTGGCGTCGAGCGTCGCCGCGACCTCGGTGAGCGTCTGCGACTGGAGTGGGGTGAATCCGCCCAGCGGGAAGAACGGCACGTAGGGAATGCCCTCCGCGGCCAGCTGATCGATCAGCGCATCGTCGGCGCGGTTGGCCAGGTTGAACTGGTTCTGCACGCAGACGATGGGCACGATCTTCTGTCCGTCGGCCACCTGGGTCGGCGTGACATTGCTCAGGCCGATATGCTTGATCAGGCCGCGCTCGCGAAGTTCCGCCAGTGTCGTCAGCGGGGCCTCCAGCGAGCCCTCCGCCGGCCCATGCACATCCAGCATGCTGCGCAGGTTGACGACCTCCATCTGCTCGAGCCCCAGATTGCGCAAGTTGTCTTCCACAGCCTGGGTCAGCTCGGCGGGCGAGAGGGCGGGCAGCCAGGCGCCGGTGTCATCGCGCCGGGCACTGACCTTGGTGACGAGGCAGAGATCGCTCGGATAGGGGTGCAATGCCTGCTTGATGAGCTGATTGGTGATGTGCGGGCCGTAGAAATCCGAGGTGTCGATGTGGTCGATACCGGCGGCGATGGCTGCCTCGAGGACCTGCAACGCCCGTGCCGGATCCTTGGGCGGACCGAACACGCCGGGGCCGGCGAGCTGCATTGCTCCATAGCCCAGTCGTTTGACCCGTCGGTTGCCGAGTGGGTAGGTGCCAGCCTTGTCGATGAGGGACATGCGTTCACTCCTGTGTCGAGGTCGGGGCGTCAGATGCCCCGATGTCCCCTCATGGTAGGCGCGTCAGTGCTGTGCGACTATTGTCCTCAATCCATACAAGGTGTGCGGAGAAATGCACAATGAGTGCCGATCTCGGTGATCTTCAGGTCGTGCTGGCCGTGGCCAGAGCCAAGGGGTTTCGGGAAGCGGCGCGGCTGAGCGGTAGCAGTGCGTCGCGCTTGAGCGATGCGGTGCGGCGTGCCGAGACGGCGCTGGGCATTCGGCTGTTTCATCGCACCACGCGGGCGGTGACGCTGACCGAGGCCGGCGCTGCCCTGGTCGCGCGGCTGGCGCCAGCGGTCGAGGAGGTCGAAAACGCGCTGGATGCGATCAACGGCTTTCGGGATCGCCCCGCCGGCACGCTACGCCTCAATGTCCCGGTCAGTGCGGCGCGGCTGATCCTGCCATCGATCCTGCCCGATTTCCTCAAGGCTTACCCGGAGATCCGCGTGGAGGTCACCGCCGACAGTGCGGCGACGGATACGCTGGCGGCGGGCTTCGATGCCGGCATCCGCTACGACGAACTGCTCGAGCAGGACATGATCGCCGTGCCCATCGGCCCGCGCGAGCAGCGTTTTGCGCTGGCCGCCTCGCCCGATTACCTGGCGCGTCATGGCACCCCCACGCATCCCCGCGAGCTGCTGCAGCATGCCTGTATCCGTGGCCGTTTCACCAACGGCAACCGGCCGGCATGGGAGTTCGAGCGCGGCGAGGAGGCGATTCGCATCGAGCCCACCGGCCCTTTGACGATCAGCATCGGCGGCGGTGTGGATCTTGGCGTCGAGGCGGCGTTGCAAGGCGTCGGCCTGATCATGCTGTTCGAGCAGTGGCTCCAACCGTACCTGGCCAGCGGTGAGCTGGTCGCGGTTCTCGAGCCCTGGTGGCTACGCTTCCCCGGCCCTTATCTCTACTACTCGGATCGCCGGCTGGTACCTGCCCCCCTGCGCGCCTTCATCGACTTCATTCGCGATCAAGACTCGCTCCCCCGGCGGCGGGATCACGTCTCCTGAGCCGCTTCGTCGCCTCAGCGGGGCTGCATCATGCCGAAGGCCGCCACCAGGGCAATGACCGCCGTCGCCACGGTCAGTTCGAGCAGCGTGGCACGCTTCAGCCGGATCAGTGCGCCGGGCGTGGCGGCGAGCCGAGGGACCAGGCGATAGCGGTTGTAGAGCGCCACCAGCACCATGACGAGGACCAGGGCCACCTTGATGCCCAGCAGTCGTTGGTAGGTCATCGACCAGTCGTCGGGCCAGTCACCGACGATCAGCCCGGTATTCACCGCCCCCGACAGCAGGACCATGGCCACCGCGATATGCCCCCACTGCGAGAAGCGGGTCAGCGCCAGGGCGGCGGGCCTCTGGGCGCCGCGAGTGCCAAGCTGGCCCAGCAGCAGCAAGACCGGCAGTAACGCGCCGAACCAGAAACCGCCGGCCAGCAGATGCAGCCAGTCATTGCCCTGGTGCAGCCAGCCGAGCGCGCCGGCGTGCATCGCCGCGTGCCCCGATAGCGTCAGGCTGCCCAGCATCAGCGCACTGCTCAATGCCACCGCCGGCGCGCGGCAGCGGCGAGGCGGTAGCGAGGTGGCGAGCAGCAGCGCCACCGCGATCATCTGGCAGAGCCAGGCGCTGCCGAGGGTGGTTTGCGTGGCGACCCGCGCCAGCAGTGCCGTATCTCGCATCGCGGACCAGCTGCCCGACAGCTCGGCGGTACGCAGCGGCAGGCTGGCGAGCGTCACGACCGTGGCCGTGCCGATGGCGCACCAGCGTGCGCCACTCAAACGTTGCCAGAGCCAGTCGCGCAGCTCGGAGGGAGGCATCGACAACAGATAGGCGCTGGACCCCCACAGAAATAGAGCCGCCGCGTCGAACGCGAAGCGGCTCATCACCAGCGCAGTGCCGGGTTCGGTCACGGTGTCACGCTGAACGCGTAATCGCCCTCGGTCTTGTGACCATCGACGGAGAGGACATGCCATGTGACCTGGTAACGGCCGGGCTCGAGCGCGGTCTCGACCGGGGCGGTCAGGGTCGTGCCATCGTCTGCCAGGGTGGCCTTGCCCAGCTCGACGGCAGAGCCATCACTGCCGTTCAATTCGAGACCGCTGAAAGCCAGCTCCAGGCCCTCGGTGAAGGTGAGCGTCAGGCGCTCCGGCGCCGTGACATCCGCGCCCTCGGCGGGGGTCGCGGCCTCGAGATGCGCATGCGCGAGCGCTTGATGGCTGAAGGCAAGTGCCCCCAGGGTCGCGATCAGGGAGAGTGACTGGCGTAGATTCATATGACGTTTCATGGGTCGGTTTCCTTGAGTGGCCGCCCCCACTGGGGCGGCTGGTGGTATGTCGAGTGGCGATGAAGCCGCCTCAGAAATGAAAATCTAGCTTGGCCCAGACCATTCGGCCCGGATCGTTGACCCGAGTGTTACCCGGATACCCGAAACCGGCGTTGCCCGCGAGGTTGAGGTGTTCGCTGTAGGTGTTGTCGAAGACGTTGTCGATACCGCTGCTGAGGGTGAAGTTGGGGTTGAAACGGTAGGCGCCATTGAGCGAGAAGACGCCGAAACCTGCCGAGTCACCGAGATCCTGGCCGACGACATTGCCCTGGTTCAGCGCGATCCGATGCTGGGGCGCGACCAGCCGCCAGAGGGCGCCGACCGAGTAGTCATCGCGCTCGTAGGTGAGGCTGAAGCGCGACTCCAGCGGGGGAATCTGCGGCAACGGCTGGTCATCGGTCGCATTGCGGCCCCAGGCATAGGCCAGGCTCGCTTCGCCGGTCCAGTTGTCGCTGAAATCGTAGGCGGCGCCGAGTTCCGCCCCGGCAATATTGGCGTCGACGTTGCGGACCTGGGTGTTGGCCCCGTCGTAGTCGAAGAGGATGAAATCCTCGACATAGCCAAGATAGCCGGAGACCCAGGCGCGGGTGCGTTCGCCACGGTATTGGGCGCCGACGTCGAGCTGCGTGGTCTTCTCCGGTTTGACACCGGCGAAGGCGTTCGGGCTGCCGTCGGGGCCGTCGAGCCCGGGCTTGAGTTCCCAGTAATCCGGGAAGCGCTGCACGTGACCCACGCCGGCGTACCAGGTGACCGGCGCCGAGGCGAGATCCTGCTCGTAGCGCACGAAGCCGCTGGGCAGCGTCGTGCGCCGGGTATCGCCCGCGGTGGCGGTATCGTCGTTATGGTCGTCGACGTGGTAGCGATCCAGACGTGCGCCGCCGATGACCCGGTCGCGGTCGCTGGCGTACCAGGTCAGCTGGTTGAACAGGCCGTACTGGATCTGTTCGTAGTCGCTGTCCCAGTGGTCGCCGTCGCGATTGCGATGAATCTGCTGCTGGGCGTCGACGCCGGCGATCCAGCTGAAGTCGCTCCACTCCCAGGTCGAGGCGACGCGGGTGCTGCGCGTGCGGCGATCCAGCCGCATCGCCATGCCGTCGCTCATGTCCATGCTGTCGTCGCCCATGTCCATGCCGCCACCGCCCATGTCCATGCCGCCGCCACCCATGTCCATGCCGCCGCCACCCATGTCCATGCTGTCGTCGCCCATGTCCATGCCGCCGCCACCCATGTCCATGCCGCCTGAAGGATCGCGCAGCGTGAAGTTGTCCATGATGTGGTCGGCGTAGGCGTAATTCGCCTGCAGTTCGAGTTTGCGCCAGTGTTCACTGATATTGCGCTTTTCAAAGCGAACGCCTGCCGTCTCCCGCAGGAATCGACTGCCGTCCATGCCACGCCCGGCGTAGCGCGCCTCGCCATTGCCACGACCGGCGGTGACCTCCAGCCAGGTGTCGTCGTCCGGCGTCAGACCGAGGGCGATATCGCCATTCCACTTGTCCCATTTCGACGGCACCGTATCGCCGTTGCCATCCTTGTAGTCGTTGGCTTCCGATTCGTTGCCGATCAGGCGAACGTAGCCCGCTTCGTTACCCGCGGCGGCGTCGATGCGTCGATCGAAGCGGCCATAGGTGCCCAGCATCACGCTGCCATCGACCCGCGTGCCGGGGGCGTCGAACGACTCGGGCCCGCGGTCGAAGCGCACGGTAGCGGCTGAGGCACCGGGCCCCCATAGCACCGACTGCGGCCCCTTGGTCACGACCAGGCTGTCGTAGGCCTCCGGGGAGATATAGGAGGTGGGGGCATCCATGCGAAACGGGCAGGCGCCGAGCATCTCACTGCCATCGGTCAGGATCTTGATCCGCGAGCCGAACATCCCCCGAAACACCGGGTCACCATTGGTGCCGCCGTTACGAATCGAGGCGAAGCCCGGAATGGTCTTCAGATAGTCGGCGCCATCGCTCGCCGGCATGGGTTGGCGAGGTTGGCGTGGGTCCGTCTCTACCGTGATCGGCGAGCTGAGCGGGACGGCGGTCACGACCAGGGTGTCGTGATGGCTCGCGACGTGATCGTCATGGTCGTGGCTCATCGTCTGCGCCAGGCTCGGCGTGGCGAACGCGGCGCTCGCCAACGTGACCGCGGCTGCCAACGCGTGGCGCGGGGGAAGGCTGCGGCCAGGCGCGGCTGTCTGTGCGGCACCCCAGCGGGGGCCGTGTGCAGTGGTGGACATGAAGTTCCCTTGAATGCGTTTCGAGTGTGATCCGGCCGCACGGGCGGGCAGCACCACCGCCGGAAGCGGAAGCCGGATGAACAGGATGAGAGTGCGAATCAGGAGAACGCGGGTGGGGCGCGGGGGCGGCCTTCGAACCACAGGTGGTCGCTCGAGGCCGCGGGGCGCGGCGATTCGAAACGACCACCGGCGGGCTTGAGGACGCTGCGGACAACGGCGGGAACGTCGCTATGGGCGGTGGGGAAGTGCTGCCACAGCGAGCAGTAGCCGCACTGATCGTGCCAGGCGAAGACGGCGCGCTCCGGTGTATCGCGGGCGTGCATGGACGCCATCGACATGCCGGGCATCGCCGCCATTCGCATCGACGAATGAGACGACTCCGACGCCTGGATCTGCGAGATCAGCGGCCCCAGGAACAGCATCATCATCGCCAACAGCGCCAGACTGGCGGCCAGGCGACGGTAGGTGCTGCGGGTTCGAGTGAGTCGGATCATCGTCATCCACGCGATGGCGGTGGGCAGGAAAAGTCATGTGTTACCCACACGTCTCGGATGGTAACCAAAAAGTTCCGCGGCGACTCGCCGGGGGATGAGGTGGATTGTCGCACCACGGCACGTCCTGCTCGGTGCCATCCACGCCCCGTGATCCGCGAGGGGCGTTCGCGGCGGCGGGATCACGTATCCTGGCTCTCTCTTCGTCGCCTTGCCGGAGCTTCCCATGCGCATGTACCCGCTGCCGCCGCTCAACTCGCTGGTCGCCTTCGAATCGGCGGTGCGCCACATGAGTTTTACCCGCGCCGCGGGGGAGCTCAATCTGTCGCAGAGCGCGGTGAGCCGCCAGGTGGTTCATCTGGAAACGTTCCTGGGGCGCAAGCTGTTCGTGCGCCAGCAGCGGCGGCTGACCCTGACCCGGGCCGGCGAGGCCTATGCGCTGCAGGTGCGGGCGATCCTCGACGACTGTGTCCAGGCCACCGCCGAGGTGATGAAGAGCACTGGCGAGAACGAGCTGACGCTCGCCTGTACCGCCGGCGTGGCGCAGTTCTGGATGGCGCCGCGGCTGAGTCTGTTCCGGCGCGCTCATCCCGATATCAAGCTGCGCCTGATCGTGCGCGATGGTGTCACGTCGCTCTCCTCGTTCGAGTTCGACATCGGGCTCTACTACCTGAAGAGCCCCACGCTGCCGGGCTTTGCCACCACCTTCGTGATTCCCGAGCAGGTCTATACCGCCTGCGCCCCGGACTATCTCGCCGCCTGTCGCGAGCGCTACGCGCTGGGCGAAGATGAGCGCCTGAGCCCGGCCCAGCTGCAGCACGAGACGCTGCTGATGCTCGAGGATGCCCAGAGCCTGTGGATCTCCTGGCAAGACTGGTTTCGCTACCACCGCCTGGCCAGCCCTGCGCTCTCCAACACCTTGGTGTGCAACCACTATCCGACGCTGGTGGAGATGGCGAGCCTGGCGCAGGGCGTCGTGCTCGGCTGGCGTCATGTGATCGATAGCCAGATCCACCGCGGGCGCCTGGTGTGGGCCTCCGACCACTGGGCGAGCCACGGTGGCGGCTATTTCCTGATCACCCCGGAGGAGCGCCGCGAGAACTACGCCACCCGCTGCTTCAAGCGCTGGCTGCTGGAGATGGCGCCCAATGAACCGCTGGCCGCGGGTCCGGGAGGCGATCACGGCGTGGGCTGAACGATGCGCCGGCCGCATGCTGACATGCGTTTTTGTCGCTTTTCAGGCCCTTCCCGCGCTGATTAGGCTCGAGGCGTTCTCGTCCCCATAAGAGCCCAACCATGACCGAACGCACGCCCCCCACCCGTCTGCTCAAGAACTTCCGTCTGGTCGACGGCAGCACCGCCGACCCCCGTGATGGCCTCGAGGTACTGATCGAGGGCGCGCGCATCGTCCAGGTCGCCGAGACGCCGATCGACGCCCCCCACGCCGAGGTGGTCGATCTCGGCGGGCGTACCCTGATGCCGGGGCTGATCGACTGCCACGTCCACGTGATCGCCACCACCGCCGACCTCGGTGCCAATGCGCTGCTGCCCGATGCGCTGGTCGCGGCGCGCGCCACGCCGATCCTGAAAGGCATGCTCGAACGCGGCTTCACCACGGTGCGCGACGTCGGCGGCGCCGACCGCGCCATCCAGCAGGCGGTGGCGGAAGGGTACTTCGTCGGTCCGCGCCTGGTGATCTGCGGCAAGGCGCTGTCGCAGACCGGCGGCCACAACGACTACCGCGGCTTTTTCGACGAGCGTGACGACCAGTACCAGACCCGCCGGCTCGGCTCGATGGGGCGTATCTGCGACGGCGTCGAAGCGGTACGTCGTGCGGTACGTCAGGAGATCAAGGGCGGCGCCCAGTTCATCAAGGTGATGGCCAACGGGGGGGTCTCGTCACCCAGCGACCCGATCGACTTTCTCAGTTTCTCGCGCGCCGAGCTCGAGACCATCGTCGAGGAGGCGAGCAACGCCCAGACCTATGTCAGTGCCCATCTCTACACCGACGAGGCGATCCGGCGCGCGGTCGAAGCGGGGGTGCGTTCGCTCGAGCACTGCAATCTGATCACTGCGGAGACCGCGCGTGTTGCCGCCGAACGCGGGGCGATGGCGTGTCCGACCCTGGTGACCTACGAGCGGCTCAAGCTCGAGGGCGCCGAGTACGGGCTCAAGCCGGAGTCGGTGGCCAAGATCGACGACGTGCGCCTGGCCGGGCTGGAGAGTCTGGTGACCATGCGCGAGGCGGGGCTGGAGATGGCCTACGGCACTGATCTGCTCGGCGAGATGCATCCGCACCAGTCCGACGAGTTCGTGATCCGGGCCCAGGTGCTGCCGCCCCACGAGGTGATCCGCAGCGCCACCGCCACCGCGGCCAAGCTGCTGCGCATGGAGGGTGAGGTCGGCTGTATCGCGCCGGGGGCCTACGCCGACCTGATCGTGGTCGACGGCAATCCGCTGGAGGATATGCAGCTGCTGACCGGCCAGGGCGATCACCTGGCGCTGATCATGCAGGGCGGGCGCCTGATCAAGGACCGCCTGACGCGCTGAGAGCGCTGGCGCCGGTCATCCACGACCGGCAACGGGACATCGAGCACGATCCATAACAACCACAATCGGAGGCCTGCACCATGCATGCACTCTTCGTCATCGCCTATCTGCTGCTGATGGTCGCCGTGGGGCTCTACTTCTCGCGGCGCAAGGTCCACGACGATACCGACTTCATCGTCGCCGGACGCTCGCTCTCGACCCTGGTGCTCACCGCGACGCTGCTGGCGACCTTCGTCGGCTCCGGCTCGATCGTCGGCGGTGCCAGCTTCGTGTTCCAGCACGGGCCGGGGGCGGCGATCTTCTTCTTCGCCGGCACGCCGATCGCCGCCCTGGTGGTCTACTTCCTGCTTGCGCGCAAGATGCGTCGCTCGCGTGCCACCACCATTCCGGCACTGATCGAGACGCGCTTCGGCCCGGTGGCGCGCTCGATCGCCTCGCTGATCATCCTGCTCGCCTATGTCGGCATCGTCTCGTATCAGTTCACCGGGGCGGGCCAGGCGCTCAATCTGGTGTTCGGCCTGCCGGTGTGGCAGGGCGTGGTGATCGCGGCGCTGGTGATGATCGGTCTGGCGACCATGGGTGGGCTGGTCTCGGTGGCCTACACCGACTACCTGAGCGCGGTGATCATCTTCGGCAGCATGCTGATCGCGCTGCCGCTGGTGCTGACCCGGCTGGGCGGCCTCGACGGCCTGTTCGAGGCGCTGCCGGCGACCCACCAGACGCTGCTCGGCGGGCTCTCGCCGTGGCAGGCGCTGGGCTACTTCCTGCCGCTGTTCCTGCTCATTCTGGGCGATCAGAACCTGTTCCAGCGCTTCGCCGCGGCGCGTGACCCGGCCACCGCCAAGAAGGCTGCGATGGGGCTGGTGCTCGCCTCCATCGTTTGCACCTCGCTGATCACGCTGCTGGTGTGCGCAACCCGTGTGCTCTATCCCGATATCACCCCCTCGACCGCGATGATGACCCTGGCCCAGCAGGGCGTTCCGACGGTGATCGGCGGTCTGCTGCTGGCCTCGATCGTGGCGCTGCTGCTGACCACGGGCAATTCGTACCTGCTGTCGGCCTCGGCCAGCCTGACCCAGGATATCGTCGGTGGCCTGTTCAAGATCCAGGTGCCGGCGGGCAAGGCGCTGCTGCTCAACCGCCTGGCGGTGGTGCTGCTCGGCCTCCTGGCCTGGATACTGGGCGCCTTCTTCCCCAGCGTGCTGGCGATGCAGATGTACTCCTACGGCATGTACGGCGCGGCGATCACGCCGGTGTTCCTGGCCGCCCTGCTGTGGCCGCGGGCGACCCCGGCCGGGGCGCTGTCGGCGATGATCGTGGGTGGCGTGATGACACTGGTGTGGGAGATCGCCCTGGGCAAGCCGATGGGCTGGAACAGCGTGCTGGTCGCGATGCCGCTGGCGGCGCTGACGCTGATCGGTGTCAGCCTCGCCGGGCGGCGTCCGGCGGCGGTCTCGAGCGCTGCCTGAGGGGAACGCAGACGCTGGCAGCGACGCCGAACGCACGGCCGGGCAACCTGCCCGGCCCTTTGGTCTCTGGTGCTTGGGTCAGCGTGGCAGCCAGCCGCGGGAAATCAAGGGCGCCAGCAATCGCCGGTGAATCCCCCGGGCCAGCCTGTGCAGCGCGGGCATGTAGTAGGTCTCGCCGCGCGCGGCGAGTAGCGCCACCGTGCCCGAGATGGCCAGAGCCCCCAGCATGTCCAGGGGAAAGTGCACCCCCAGATAGATCCGCGACCAGGCGATGCCCAGGCCGATGGCGGCGAAGATCACGCCCAGCGGGCGCAGCTCCCGCGACAGCAGCAGGGTCACCGCGGCGGCGGTGATCACCGTCATGTGGTCACTGGGGAAGGAGCTGTCGGCGGCATGCGTCAGGTAGGTGTGCCCCACCGGCAGCATGAACGGGCGCGGATGACTCCATACCAGCCCGATTACGCTGTTGACGCCGAGCGCCGCGACGCAGGCCACCAGGCCGCGCAGTGCCAGGCGCTGGTGCACCGGGTCGCGCTGCAGCCAGCCGACGATCATCAACAGCGGAACCAGATAGATCGCGTAGATCGCCAGCGCGTAGGCGAGATCGAGGGTCAGCCGGGAGGCGTGGGCGGGGGCGTTGAGCCAGTCGAACAGGCGAAGGTTGAGCGCTTCCATGATAGCGGTACGTCGGCGTCCTTGAGCGTCGTGCGGAGAGAACCAGATCGCCATGCTACTGCCGCGGAGGCGGGCGGTGCGCAGGGATTGGTAACGAAACGGTCATCTTTTTGTCAGCCGCCGCCCGATGCTGTCGGCGCCCGGCAACGGGGTGACCGTCTGTGTTCTACGCCGGTTCGCTTAACACGAGCTTATAACGCCTTTCGCAGCCGCTAGACGATGTGGGCTCATCCGGCGGCAGGGCGTCGCGAGGGCGCTGTGAACCCCTCCCTGGGCGCTACCTTTGCCATCCCTGGCAAAGGACCCTCGCTTTGCCCTGCCTCCGGCGCCCATCGTCAGAGGGTTTGTAAACACCCTCTTAGGGCGGCCACGCCGTCGCTGACGGCGTGGCCGGGTGGCGCTGATAGCGGAGAGGCGTGGCCGGCACTTCACGCCGGCAGCGGGTTGGCTTCGAAGAAGTCGGCCACGCTCTGGTGCAGCGCCTCGGCCAGCGACTGCTGGTGCGACTTGATCAGCAGGCGCTTGCAGTCGGCGCGGTTGGACATGAACCCGGTCTCTACCAGCATCGAGGGGATGTCCGGCGACTTGAGCACGGCGAACGCCGCCTTGTTGACCCGATGCTGATGCAGGTGGGTCACCTCGCCGAGATGGCCGAGCGTGGTCTTGGCCAGCTTCTGGCTGGCGACGTCGGTACCGCGCATCGACAGGTCGATCAGCACCGACTGCACGTCGGGGTCATCCGAATAGATGTTGCTGTCGCGGGTCGAATCGTAGCGGTCGGCGGCGTTCTGGCTCTCTGCCAGCCAGCGCGCCATCGCCGAACTGGCGCCGTGCTCGGAGAGGATGTAGACCGAGGCCCCCGAGGCCGAGGGAGTAGGCGCGGCATCGGCATGGATCGAGATGAACAGATCGGCGTGATGGTCGCGGGCCATCAGCACGCGCTGATGCAGCGGGATGAAGATATCGCTGTCACGGGTGAGCGACGGCTCGAAGCGCGGGTCCGCGTGGAGCCGCGCCTTGAGTGCATCGGCTACGCCCAGGGCGACGTACTTCTCGTAGTGATCGTCGGCGCTGATGCAGCCGGGGTCCTTGCCGCCATGGCCGGCGTCGATCTCGATGATCGCCTTGCGCGGCTGGTGGTGGGACTCGGCTTCGGCGGTGACCGCCGCCATCAGCGGATCGGGGTCGTTGATGCTGACGATCAGCTGGGCGCGGTGGGCATCCAACTCGCGCACGTGGGTCTTGGGCTGCTTGAGCCGCTTCAGATCGAGCACGATGCGAATGCCGTCGCCGTGACGTCCGGTACGCACATCCTTGACGATACCGGCGTGCTGCCTTGGGGCGGTCGACGGTGCGATGCGCGAGACCTGCGGCAGGTCGATGACCACCCGCGGCGGGTTATCCAGGGTGAAGACCTTGTGCTCGTGGCTGCCCTCGAGCTCGATGACGAAGCTGGCGCTGTCGTCGTCTTCCTGCAGGGTGAAGGGGGTGAGCGGGTTGGCGGCCAGCGCGCGGGTACTGGGGAGGAGACAGGTGGCCAGAAGCGTGGTGATGAAGCGCCTTCTATCCATGACGGTGACTCGTAAAGATGGGTGACAATGGGTAACGAGGCTGACGTTATAACATAACTAATTTAGCCCATAGGGCAACAAGACTCTGACCCTTGCCGACAGCAAACGATCCCTTGGCGTGTGATATCTCGCGGGGTTTGTCTCCCCGCGATTCGCTATCGGTCAGCCGGCGTCACCTTCGCCAGCAGCGCCTGGCAGTCCGGAAAGTGCCAGTCCACCGCTTCGGGGCAGGGGTTGTCGGGTACGTTGACGAGAATCGTGGTCGCCCCTGCCGCGCGGCCACAGGCCATGTCCATGGGGCTGTCGCCGACCATCACCACCGCCGAGGGGGCGATCTGCCAGTGCTGGATGAAGTGGTCGAGGCCGCCGGGGTGGGGCTTGGGCGGCGCCTCGTCGCGGCCGAGCACGTCGTCGTCGGCGAAGCACGCGTCCAGCCCGATCGCCTCCAGGGTGATATGCGCCAGCTCCTTGGCATTGCGCGTCAGGATGCCCAGCCGGCAGCCGCGCTGGGTCAGCGCCAGGATCAGCTCGACCGCACCGCTGGCGGCGGTCGAACGCATCGCCAGCGCGCGCTCGTGCTCCAGCAGCCAGGCGTGCTTGGCGTCGCGCTCGGCCCTGGGCAGGGTCTCCAGGTGGTGCAGGATATCGGCGCTTTCGGGAATCTCCAGTTCGCGCCGGATCGCCGGGAAGTCGTGTACGCCGACGGTGAGCGTGCCATCCATGTCGAAGACCCAGTGGCGGCGGTGGTGCAGGGGGTGGGACGTCATGGGGCGCTCCTCGCGTGGCATGCCAGGCATCCTGCCATGATCGATGGGGCTGTGCGACGCGGTTGTGCGATTCGGCCGCGCCTTCGACAACCGCCCGCTCAGATCATCGCTTCGTCTCATACCATCGCTTCGCTTCTGGCCGTCTGGCGCAGTGAGTGGACGAAGGCGATCACGAACACCAGCGTATAGAGCAGCACGATGGTCGGCGCTGGCGCACTGTCGATGAAGAACGACAGGTAGACGCCGAGGAAAGCCACCGATACCGACATCGCCACCGCCACGATCAGCATGATGCCGAAGCGCCGGGTCAGCAGGAAGGCGACCGCGCCGGGGGCGATCAGCAGCGCGATGGCGAGGATGATACCGGCGGCCTTGAGTGCCCCGACGATGGTCAGCGAGATCAGGCAGAGCAGGCCGTAGTGCAGCCAGCGGGTGTGCAGGCCGACGGCGCGGGCCTGGGTCGGGTCGAAGGCGTGGAGCAGAAAATCCTTCCACTTCAGCCCGATCACTCCCGCCGTGACCAGCGCGATCGACGCCGACTCGACGATGTCCTGCACCCCCACGCCGAGAATATTGCCGAACAGGATATGGTCGAGATGCACCGTCGACTGGATCTCGACATAGAGCACCAGCCCCAGTCCGAACATGCCCGAGTAGACGATGCCCATCACCGTATCCTGCTTGATGCGACTGTTCTCCTTGAGAAAGCCCGTGGCGACGGCGCAGAACATGCCCGCAGCGAAGGCGCCGACGGCGAGCGGTATACCGATCAGGTAAGAGATCACCACGCCGGGGAAGACCGCGTGCGAGATCGCATCCCCCATCAATGCCCAGCCTTTCAGCACCAGAAAGCAGGAGAGCAGTGCCATGGGAATCGCCACCAGCACGGCGATGATCATGGCGTTGAGCATGAAGTCGAACTGGAACGGGGAGATCAGCCACTGACCGAGACTCATCGGGTTTCCTCCCGGGGCAGCGACTGTGTCTCGTGCAGGGTGCGCGACGCCCGGCGGCGCGCGGCGAGCATGCCGTGCTTGGGCGCCAGGAAGAAGGCGCTCAGGAAGATCAGCGTCTGCAGCACGACGATGACACCGCCGGTGGCACCGTCGAGGAAGTAGCTGATATAGGCGCCGGTGAAGCTGGTCAGCGTCCCTATCGCGACCGCGATGACCAGCAGGCGTGGAAAACGGTCCGTGAGCAGATACGCCGTGGCGCCCGGCGTGACCACCATGCAGATCACCAGAAAGGCGCCCACCGTCTGCAGCGCGGCCACGGTGGACGCCGAGAGCAGCGTGAAGAAGGTGATCTTGAGCGCGCGGGTGTTGAGTCCGAGCGTGCGCGCATGGTGCTCATCGAAGAAGGTCACCAGCAGATCCTTCCACTTGACCAGCAGCACCGCGAGCGAGACGACGCCGATGATCGTGAGCTGGAGGGTATCGCTCGGCGTGATCGCCAGCACGTTGCCGAGCACGATCGACTGAATGTTCACCGCCGCCGGCGCCAGCGACACCATGAACAGCCCCAGACCGAAGAAGGCGGTGAAGATCAGCCCGATGATCACGTCCTCTTTCAGCTTGCTGCGCTGGTTGAGAAACAGCATTGCCGCCGAGGCGAGACCGCCGGCGAAGAAGGCGCCGAGCGCGAAGGGCAGGCCGAGCATGTAGGCCCCGGCCACGCCCGGCACGATCGAGTGCGACAGCGCATCGCCGATCAGCGACCAGCCCTTGAGCATCAGATAGCAGGAGAGAAAGGCGCAGACGCCGCCCACCAGCGCCGAGACCCCCATGGCGTTGCGCATGTAGCCATAGCCGAACGGCTCGCCAAGATAGGGGAGCAGCTCGCTCATGACTGGCGCTCCTCCGGTGTCTGGCGCCTCTCCGGCGACTGGCGCTGGCGTGCTGCGATGCCGTTGTGCAGCACCAGCGCGCGCTCGTCGTCGGTGAACACGCCGACCGGGTGGCGTGACGCGCCGTCGTCGGCACTCTGTTCGAGCATGAAGTGGCGCAGGACGCCGCCGAAGGCGCGTTCCAGATTCTCCTGGGTGAAGGTCTCGTGGGTGGGGCCGTGGGCGAGCACGGTGCCCTTGATCAGCACGCTGCGATCACAGAACTCCGGTACCGAGCCCAGGTTGTGGGTGGAAGCCAGCATCACCCGGCCTTCATCGCGCAGTTCGCGCAGGAGCGCGATGATCTGATCCTCGGTCTTGACGTCGACCCCGGTGAACGGCTCGTCGAGCAGAATCACCCGGCTATCCTGCGCCAGCGCCCGAGCCAGGAAGACGCGCTTGCGCTGGCCGCCGGAAAGCTCGCCGATCTGGCGCTGGCGGAACTCACGCATGTCGACCCGATCCAGTGCCGTCTCGACCGCCTCGCGATCCTGGCGCTTGGGGATTCTGAGCATGCCCATATGGCCGTAGCGGCCCATCATCACCACGTCCTCGACCAGTACCGGGAACTGCCAGTCGACCTCCTCGGACTGGGGGACATAGGCGATCAGGTTGCGCTTCAGGGCGCTATCCACGGACATGTCGAGCACGCGAATCTCGCCCCGGGCGAGCTTGACGAAGCCCATGATCGCCTTGAACAGCGTCGATTTGCCGGAGCCGTTGACCCCGACCAGCGCGGTGATGGTGCCGTTGGGGATCTCGAAGCTGGCGTCGCGCAGCGCGGTGTGGCCGTTGCGGTAGGTGACCGTGGCCCCCCTGACGGCAAGGCCGTCCCCCGGTGGTCGGGTGTCGGCGACCTGTGATGGTCGGGGGGCGGCGACCTGTGATGGTCGGGCTTCGGCGACCTGTGAGGCTCGGATGTCGGCGACCTGTGAGGCTCGGATGTCGGCGGGCGTCATTGCGCCTGTCCTTGGCTGAGCCCCGCGGTCAGACCATCGGCGATGGTTCGGGAGGTGACCTCGAGCAGATCGATGTAGGTCGGTACCGAGCCATCGGCGGCGCTCAACGAGTCGACGTAGAGCACGCCACCGTAGCGGGCGCCGGTCTCGCGGGCGACCTGCTGCGCTGGCTTGGCGGAGACGGTGCTCTCGCTGAAGACGGCGGGGATGTCATGTGCACGCACTGTGTCGATCACCTGGCGAACCTGCTGTGGCGTGCCCTGCTGGTCGGCGTTGATCGGCCATAGATAGCGTTCCTTCAGGCCGAAGTCCCGGGCCAGATAGGAGAAGGCGCCTTCGCTGGAGACCAGCCAGCGCTTCTCCTCGGGGATGGCGGCGAACGTCGCACGGATCGGCGCGATGGCCGCCTCGATCTTTTCCTTGTAGGCCGCGGCATTGGTGCGATAGGTGCCCGCGTTGTCGGGATCGTGCTGGATGAAGGCATCGCGGATGTTATCGACGTAGATCATCGCGCTCGACGGCGACATCCAGGCATGCGGGTTGGGTTTGCCGTCGTAGGGCCCGGCAGCGATGCTGATCGGCTCGACGCCGTCGGAGACCACGGCACTGGGCACGTCATGGAGATGTTGGAAGAACTTCTCGAACCAGCGCTCCAGATCGAGTCCGTTCCACAGGATCAGATCGGCGCCCTGGGCGCGCATGATGTCGCCCGGCGTCGGCGAGTAGTCGTGGATCTCGGCGCCCGGTTTGGTGATCGACTCGACGGTTGCCGCGTCCCCGGCCACGTTCCGGGCCATATCCGCGATCACCGTGAAGGTCGTCACCGCCTTGAACGGGTGGGGCGTGTCATCCTGCGCAAAGGCCGGCAGCGCGATCATCAGCGTCGTGAAGGTCACGATCCGCACCAGCGTCGAACGTCGATCAGTCATTCCAGGCATGCGGGGCTCCGAGTCGAAACGAGGCTTTACAGGGTGGCCGCCACCGGTGTGCTCCAAGCCCACTCACGGCGTCGAGCGCGCAACGGTAGCGTGATTTTTTTTACCCTGGTTAAATAGTATTCCTTTTGTTGCGATGTATAGCATCGGTTTAATCGGCTGTGAAGGGGGAAGCGATGGCAATCGAAAAAGCGGGAGGGGCGCGGTAGGGAAGGAGCGCAGTGGAGAAAGGATCGAAGGGGGAGGAAAGGCGCGACGCGGGGGAAGCGGGGGAAGTGGGAGAAAGTGGGGGAAGTGGCCGGACCGCTCGAGAGGGCAAGCTCGGGTCCTTGACGTCCGGGTGGTGCTTGCCCATGAGCCGCTAATTCAGATCGTATCCTCGATCTGCCAGTTGATCGGGACCGTGGCGATGCCGGCAGAGGGCGGCAGCGTCACGAGCATCTGTACCACGCGGGCGACCTCCTCGGGCTGGGTGACGCTGGCGCCATCGACCTGGGCGGCGGTGGCCATATCGGTCGCGACGAAACCGGGGCAGATCGCGGTGGCGCGGACACGGGTCTCCGCCGTGCAGTGGCGCAAGCCGTGGACGAACGCCTGGGCGGCAAACTTGCTCATCGCGTAGAGACCGGAAGCGGCGGATCTGACCCTCAGCCCGGAGAGCGAGACGATCGAGATCACCTTGCCCTGTTCGGCGGCGACCAGGTGCGGCCAGGCTTGCTGAGTGAGCAGCATCGGCGCGCGGGCATTGACCGCCATCACGCGGTCGAACTCATCGCCACTCGCCTCCAGTACCGTCGATTGGCTGAGGATACCGGCGTTGTTGATCAAGGCATCCAGGCGGCCGAAGGTGCGCAGGGTTTCATCGACCCAGGCCTGGCCGCTGGCGGCATCGAGGGCATCGTAGTGACAGCTCAGCCAGTCGTCGCGCGTCGGACGTTCGCTGGGCGGGGTACGGCAGCCAAGACTCACGCGCCAGCCGGCGGCCAGCAGGGTGTCGGCAATGCTGGCGCCAATACCGCGATTGGCGCCACTGATCATGGCAACCGGAGCGTCGGACATGATCTCTCTCCTGGTTGGGATGGAATGACGGATGGAATGACGGGTGGGGGGACGGGTGAGGGCCAAGCCAGGCCGCTGGGCGTTCTCGTCATCTTCAGCATGCCGCTTGCAGCGGTCTATCACCGCGCCTGAGTCGTCATGTTAGTGGTTGGCGGTCAGGAACGTCATTGTCGGGATTTATCTGTCGCGCCATGTCTCGAGCACGTCGACCAAGGCCGCTTCGAGCACCTCGCACAGACGTTCGACGTGCGTGCGGTTGAAGACCAGCGGAGGGCGGATCTTCAGCACATTGGCCTGTGGCCCGGTGGCGCTGATCAGCACCTGGCGCTCGCGCAGGCCGTCGACCAGCGCCTGCGCGAGCGCGGCGTCCGGTGCGCCCTGGGCATCGAGCACCTCGACACCGGCCAGCAGACCCGCACCGCGCACCGCGCCGAGCCGGTCCGTGGTGGCCGCGATCTGACCCAGGCCGGCGTGCAGATCGGCGCCAACCGTGGCGGCCTGTGCCACCAGATCCTCCTCGGCCATGACGCGCTGGACCGCCAGCGCGGCGGCGCAGGCCACGGGATTGCCGCCGAAGGTATTGAAGTAGCGCGCCGTCTCCCCGAAGTGGTCCATCACATCGCGCCGGCCGGCAACCCCGGCTACCGGATGGCCGTTGCCCAGCGGTTTGCCGAGCGTGACCAGATCGGCCCTGACGCCGTGGCGGGGGAAGCCCCACAGGACGCCGGTGCGGCCGAGCCCGGCCTGCACTTCGTCGGCGATATAGAGCCCGCCGGCGCGCCGGATCGTCTCGACCGCCGGGGCGAGAAACCCGACCGGATCGGTCACGATGCCGTCGCTGGAGAAGACACTGTCGAGCAGCAGCGCGGCGGGCCGGATGCCGTGGGCGGCGAGATCATCGATCGCCGCCTGCACGCCGGCGGCGAAGCGTACACCCATCGCCGCGGCGCCGTCACCGCGATCCACGGGCGCTGGCACGGTGCGCACGCTCGTGCCCAGCTTGACCTTGCTGCCGAGGGAGGGCGACGCCTCGGCGATCGCCTGGGTCACGCCGTGATAGGCCAGCTCGGTGACGATCAGCCCCTCGCCGCCGGTGAAGGCGCGGGCCATGCGCAGGGCGAGATCGTTGGCTTCACTGCCTGAACAGGTGAAGACCAGCTGTGCCAGGGGCGCCGGCAGTGAGTCGATCAGCCGCTCGGCGCAGTCGAGGATCGTCTCGTGCAGGTAGCGGGTATGGGTATTGAGGGTGGCCGCCTGGTTGGCGATGGCTTCCACGACCTTCGGGTGGCAGTGGCCGACACAGGCGACGTTGTTGTAGGCGTCCAGGTGCGCCGTGCCGTGGCGGTCGAAGAGCCACACGCCCTCACCGCGCACGGGATGGAACGGCCGCTGATAGAACAGGCGGTAGGAGGCGCCGAGCAGGCGCTGGCGCCGCGCCAGCAGGGCCGCGTCGACGGCATCGTCATCTTTCACGCTGGGCTCCTGCATGTTCATTCTCCCGTACCCGATGAATTGAAGGGTGAATCGAGCGCCTCGCTCAGGCGGCGCTGGAAGGTCGCCGCGGACAGGCTCAGGCAATGCTCCAGGGCCCGGCGGGAAGCGGCCGTATTGCGCAGCAGGTAGTCGGCGTTTTGCGGGTAGCGTCCGGCGCGATGGGTGGAGACCGTAATCGCCATTGCCAGCCGGGTTTCGATCAAGCCGCGCAGCAGTGCGCCCTCTGCATCATCGAGCGGCGAATGGGCATGATAGCCGGCGATCAGCGCCAGGGCCCCCGCCAGCGGATCGGCGGCATCCTTCATCTGGTAGGCCGCGGCCACGGCGAGATCGACCACCCGCGGGGCGAACAGCATATCGCCGAAATCGATGATCCCCGCGGGGTGCTCGGGCAGGGGGTTGGCGTCGCCCTGGGTCGATGTGAACAGCACGTTGTGACCATTGAGATCGTTATGGATCAGCTGACGCGGCAGCGCCGCCAGGCGTGGACGCAGCTGCTCGGCGAAGCGCTGAAGCCGGTCGCGGATGCGCTGGCGCGAGGCGTCATCGAGGCTATCGGTCTGCGGCAGCAGGTCGTCGGCGCGCTGCAGGTCCCATGGCATCGACAGCTCGCGAACCGGGTGGTCGAAGTCGGCCAGGGCGACGTCGATCCGCGCCAGCCAGCCGCCGAGCCTGGACTGGAAACGCGGGGAGGCCACGCGGTCGGCCAGCGGCGTGCCGGGCAGGAAGGTCGACAGGCGCACGTGACTGACGCGGCCATCCTCGAGCCGCAGTGGTGGCGCCGGATCGCCATCGCGGTCGCGCAGCACCCGCGGAACCGGCAGGGTCGGATCCCGTTCGGCCAGGTGCATCAGCGCCCGGACCTGAAAATCGCTCACCGCCTGGCGCTCCGCCGGATGGGTGAACTTGAGCAGGTAGCGCTGGCCGTCGGCCGCCGCCGCGCGAAAATTGCAGTCGCGCTCGCCGCTGAGTGGCTCGAGGGTGGCAGCGAGGCCGAAGCGCGTGGCCAGCACCCGTTGGGCGGTCTCTGGCGACACCGTCAGGGCCGTGGCCGCGAGGACGTCCGTGCTGTCGTCTGTGTGACTCGTCATCATTCGAACCCCGACAGCGCGCTGACCAGGTTGTCGCCGAGGGCATCGGAGAGGTAACCCCCCTCCTGCACGATGACGGTGGGCAGGCCGAGCTGGGCGATCTGGCGGGTGATCTGCGCAAAGCCCTGCGTGGTCACCGCGACGCCCTGGTAGGGGTCGTGTGCGTAGATATCGAGGCCGAGCGAGACGACGAGCGCGCCGGGGGCGAAGTCGGCGATGCGCTCGCAGGCGCGGCTCAGCTGGCGCAGATAGTCAGCGGTCTCGAGCCCCTGGGGCAGCGGCAGGTTGAGGTTGTAGCCCTCGCCGGCGTCGCGCCCGGTTTCATGCGCGTGACCGGTGAAAAAGGGGGTCATGAAGTGCGGGTCCGCATGCAGCGAGACCGTCAGCACATCGTCACGGTCGTAGAAGATGCCCTGGGTGCCGTTACCGTGGTGAACGTCGATATCGAGTATCGCCACCCGGGCATGGTGACGGCGTAGCGCGCTGGCGGCGATGGCGGCGTTGTTGAGATAGCAGAAGCCGTTGGCACGCTCGGCGTAGGCGTGGTGCCCCGGCGGGCGGCACAGCGCGTAGGCGAGGCGATGACCTGACTGGACGTGGCGAGCCGCGCTCAGGGCGCACTGGGCGGCACCTCTCGCCGCCCGCCAGGTGCCGGGCCCGATCGAGGCGGCCATATCGCCCAGGTGGAAGCCGACCCGCCCGACCAGATGATCCGGGTAGGTGCAGGGCTCGCCGGGAAAGGGGTGGACGTTGGCGACCACTTCCTCCGGGTTGCGGTCCTCCAGGGCCAGCCAGCGGCTGTGGACGTGTTCGAGGAAGTCGAGATAGCGCGGGGTGTGGACAGGGGACAGTGTGTCGTGGTCGACCTCGGCATCCGCGGTGACCAGGGTATGGCCGGCGCTGGCGGCGGAGCGCTGCAGGCGATCGGCCCGTTCCGGCTGCTCGTTGCTGCGGCGGACCTGACCGCGCACGACGAAGAACTGCGGGTCGTGATCGCGGTGAGCGTCACTCACGAACACATGCATAGTCATCTCCCCCTGGTTGGCAGGTCTGCGATATCGGTACTCGGGCCCGTGCGGTGCGGCCAGAGACCGCTGCCATGCTCACGGGCGCCGGGCCGCCATCAGCGCTTGGCACGTTCCCGGAACATCTCCATCACCCGCTGCTGGGCGACGCCGATATGGTAGTCCAGCGCCGCCTCGCCGGCGTCGGGGGAGCGGGTGCGCAGCGCTTCCAGAATCGGCTCGTGGGTATCGGCGACGCGCATGGCGTCATCGTAGAGCTGACCGATCAGCAGAATGCAGAAGCGCATCTCGTGGCACAGCTCGTCGAACACGCGCACCAGGCGCTGGTTGCCGCTGAACTCGCACAGCATGCGATGGAAGGCGACATCCTCCTCGATCTGCTGCACGGCGGTGCCGTCGCGGGCCACCTGGCGCATCTTCTCGAGCTGATGCGTGAGCGCCGCTTCCATCTCGTCGGTCAACTTGCCGGCGAGCAGGCGAACGGCGTGGCGCTCGAGGCAGAGGCGCAGGTCGTAGACATCCTCCAACTCGTCGGCGTTGAAGGTGCGCACGAAGAAGCCGCGCCGGGGTTGGGAGACCAGCATGCCGCGGCTTTCGAGCAGACGTGCCGCTTCCCGCACCGGGGCGCGGCTGACGCCGAAGTCGCGTGCCAGTTGCGCTTCGGCCAGATGCACCCCGGGTGCGAAATCCCCCTTGAGCAGCGCTTCCGTCAGCATGTCGGCAATCTGGTTGACCAGATCGCGCTGCTGAATGGTGGCAAATCCCTGCGTGGTCGTCGTCATGGCATCTCGTTTGGCTGGCGGTTGGCATCGTTCACACACTCTGTGGCGATCGTAGCGGGTCGACTGTCGAGTGTCGACAGTTTGAAAATTGCCTGATAGGTTAATGACAGACCCCGCGGTCGCCGACGATGACGGCGCTGTCGCATGCCCCCACAGGAGATCGATGATGGATATGGCGAATGACGCTCACCAGGCCTCGAAGCAGGTCGCACGTCGCGACCTGGCGGCAGCCTATCGGCTGATCGCGCATTTCGGCCTGGATGACAGCATCTATACGCATATCTCCGCACGTGCCGAAGCGGGCAAGGAGAACTTCCTGATCAACCCTTACGGCTATCGCTTCGAGGAAGTGACCGCGGCCAACCTGGTGACCGTCGATCTCGAAGGGAAGGTGCTCGACGATCCGGAGCGTGCCGGGATCAACAAGGCCGGCTTCACCATCCACAGTGCGATCCACGAGGCGCGCCCGGACGTTCACTGTGTACTACATACCCACTCGGTGGCCGGTGTCGCCGTCTCGTGTCTGGAAGAGGGGCTGTTGTCCCTGAACCAGTGGTCGATGGAGTTCCACGGCCGCACCGCCTATCACGACTACGAGGGGATCGCCCTGGACCTGGCCGAGCGCGAGCGCCTGGTCGCGGATCTCGGCGACAAGCCGGTCATGGTGCTGCGCAACCACGGCATGCTGGTGTGTGGGCGGAGCGTCGGCGAGGCTTTCAAACGGATGCACAACCTCGAGCGCAGCTGTCAGGCACAGCTCGCGCTGATGGGCAGCGGCATGAAGATTCGCCGGGTGGACGATGCCCTGGCCGAGCACACCGCGCGGCAGTACGAAAAGTGGGACGCGGATCACGGTGTCACCGATCGCGATCCGGAGTGGGAGGCCTATCTGCGCCTGCTGCAGCGCATTCAGCCCGATTTCGAGGGCTGACGGAGCGCCGCCGGAGGCCCGCACGTCTGCCGGCGATCCCTGAGGTTGGATATCAGAGACGGGACAGTACGAGGTCGTACATCACCCGGTCGTACATCACCAGATTGGACATCACGAGGCTGGATACGAGAAGGCGCGCGGTAACCCTGACCTATCGCGCTGAACGCGTCTGAAAGGCGCTTTGACAGTGGTTCGAAGATTCGACAAATCCAATAACGACGAGATCTGCCATGACCCTGCTATCGTCCGTGACCGGCCGTCTGACGGCGGCCGCGCTATCGCTTGCTGTCGCACTGCCCGCCGTGGCTCAGGAAACGCCGTCATCCGGCGGAGTCGCCAATGTCGCCATTCAGCCCGAGCCGCCGGGGCTGATGCTGCCGCTGGTGCAGAACGCCCCCACCCAGCGGGTGGCCGGGAATATCTTCGAAGGGTTACTGCGTTACGACGCCGACCTCGAGCCGATGCCGCAACTGGCGACCTCCTGGGAGATCAGCGACGACGGCCTGACCTACACCTTCCATCTGCACCCCGACGTGACATGGCATGACGGCGAGGCGTTCTCCGCCGCCGACGTGGTGTTCTCCGCCGATGTGTTCCTGCGCGAGACCAACCCGCGAACCCGCGCGATTCTCGACCACGTCGCCAGCATCGAGGCGCCGGACGACGAGACGGTGGTCTTCACGCTCAAGCAGCCCTTCCCGGCCTTCATCCAGGCCTTCGAGGTCGGTACCTTGCCGATCGTGCCCAAGCACCTCTACGCGGGCACCGATTTCTACAACAATCCGGCCAACAACCATCCGATCGGCACCGGCCCGTTCGAGTTCGCCAAATGGGATCGCGGCTCGGTGATCGAGCTGGACAAGAACCCGAACTACTACGAAGCGGGCAAGCCCTATCTCGACAAGATCTACTGGCACGTGATCCCGGATGCGGCGTCCCGGGCAGCGGCCTACGAGAACGGGACCCTGAACATCATGCCCGCCGGCTCGGTGGAGAACTTCGATATCCCGCGTCTCGCCAAGTTGGACGGAAGCTGCATGACGGAGGCAGGCAGCGAGTACTTCAACCCGTTCGCCATGCTGTGGCTCAACAACCGTGAAGGGCCGACCGCCGACAAGCGCTTCCGCCAGGCGGTGATGTACGCCATCGATCGCGATTTCGCCAAGAACGTGCTCTGGAATGGGCTGGGCAAGGTGCCCAACGGCCCGTTCAGTTCGACCCTGGCCGCTCATGACGACGATCTCCAGCCGTACCCCTACGACCCGGACAAGGCCAGGGAGCTGCTCGCCGAGATGGGCTACAAGGGCGAACCGGTACGCTTGTTGCCGCTGCCCTACGGCGAGACCTGGACCCGCTGGGCGGAAGCCGTGCGCCAGAACCTCGAGGATGTGGGCATCGACATCGAAACCGAGTCCTCGGACGTGGCGGGGTGGAACCAGAAGGTGAGTGACTGGGACTACGATATCGCCTTCACCTACCTGTTCCAGTATGGCGATCCGTCACTGGGCATCGCCCGGACCTACATCTCCAGCAATATCGCCAAGGGTTCGCCGTGGAACAACGTCGAGGGCTACAAGAACCCCGAGATCGACAAGCTGTTCGCCGCTGCCGCGGTGGAGAACGACCCCGACAAACGCCAGGCGATGTACGACCAGATTCAGCAGACGCTGCACGACGACGTGCCGCTGGCGTGGATCATGGAGCTGGCGCAGCCGACGATCTACCGCTGCAACGTGCATGACCTGATCACCACCGGTATCGGTCTCAACGACGGGTTCAAGAACGCCTGGATCGAGCAGTAGGCGACCCCCGTTTCGGTAGGCAGCGTCGGCGGCCTTCAGGTGGCCGACGCTCGGCGAGGACAGAACCATGGCTTATGTCTCTCTGATCCTGGGTCGTGTCGGCAAGGCCGTCATCGTGCTGTTGGCGATCCTGGTATTCAATTTCTTCCTGATTCACGCCGCCCCCGGTGATCCGGCGGCCGTCATGGCGGGCGAAGCCGGGGCGACCGACCAGCAGTTCCTCGACGATCTGCGCGAACGCTTCGGTCTCGACCAGCCACTGCCGGTGCAGCTCTGGCGCTACATGAGCGGGGTGCTGCAGCTCGACTTCGGCTACTCCTATCGCCAGCAGATGCCGGTGCTCGATCTGATTCTGGAGCGATTGCCGGCGACGCTGCTGCTCACCGGCGCGGCGTTCTGCATCTCGCTGCTGTTCGGGATCATCGCGGGGACGCTGGCCGCCATGCGCGCCAAACGGCCATCGGGCTCGATCATCATGGGGCTGGCGCTGCTGTTCTACGCCACGCCGCTCTACTGGGTGGCGATGATGGCGGTGCTGGTCTTTTCGGTGACGCTCGACTGGCTGCCCGCCTACGGCTACTCGACGGTCGGTGCCGACTACACCGGCCTGGCCCACGTCGGCGACGTCGCGGTTCATCTGATTCTGCCGGCGCTGACGCTGGGGCTGTTCTTCATGGCGGTCTACACCCGGATGACGCGCACCTCGATGCTGAGCGTGTCGCAGCAGGATTTCGTCAAGACGGCACGCGCCAAGGGGCTGGCGCCGGGGGTGATCCAGCGTCGGCATATCCTGCGCAATGCACTGCTGCCGATCATCACCCTGGCCGGGCTGCAGGCCGGGCAGATGGTGGGCGGGGCGGTGCTGACCGAGACCGTGTTCGCCTGGCCCGGTATCGGCCGGCTGATGTACGAGGCGCTGATGCAGCGGGACTACAACCTGCTGCTGGGCATCTTCTTCTTCTGCGCGCTGCTGGTGATCCTGTTCAACATGCTCACCGACGTGATCTATCGGCTCGCCGATCCGCGGATCAAGCAAGGCGCTACCTGAATGCCTGCGCGGACGGATCGCTTTGCTATGGCCGCCGTCCTGGCGGCCACCGAAGGCCAGCCTGCGGCTGTTCCATTTCGCTCCCGGCGAAATGGTGCGCGGTGCTCTAGCGCAATCCTAACAGCCAGTTATGTCTTGCTCTCTGCGCGCCGAGCGCCTCGCGCTTCATTCCGCTCGGCGATCCAGGCAACTCTTTCTTTGGGGGCCGCATGAATTTCTTCAAACGCTTTGCCCAGAATCGTGGCGCCCTGGTGGGGCTGGTGATTCTCGGTCTGGTGGTGCTGCTGGCCTTGCTGGCGCCCTTTCTCTATCCCGACTCTCCCTGGCGCATGGTGCAGCGACCGTTTCTGGCGCCGGGCGAAGTCTCCGGTTTCTGGCTGGGCACCGATGTCATGGGGCGCGACGTCGCCGCGGGGCTGGCCCACGGCGCCTGGGTGTCGCTGCTGATCGGCTTGATCTCCACCGTGGTGGCGCTCGCCATCGGGGTGCCCCTCGGGGCGCTGGCGGGGTATTTCGGTGGCAAGGTCGACGACGCTCTGATGCGCTTCACCGAGTTCTTCCAGACCATTCCCAACTTTGCGCTGGCGATCGTGCTGGTGGCGATCATGGAGCCGAGCACGTTCTCCATCGTGCTGGCCATCGCCATCGTCAGCTGGCCGCCGGTGGCACGCCTGGTGCGCGGTGAATTTCTCTCGATCAAGCATCGCGAGTACGTCGAGGCGGCGCGCCTGGTCGGCCAGACCCACCGTGACATCATCATCAAGCAGATCCTGCCCAATACGCTCTCACCGGTGATCGTGCTGGCCTCGCTCATGGTGGCCACGGCGATTCTGCTGGAATCCTCGCTCTCCTTCCTCGGTCTCGGCGACCCGGACACCATGTCCTGGGGCTACATGATCGGCGCCGCGCGGACGGTCATGCGCCAGGCCTGGTGGCTGTCGGTCATTCCGGGGGTGGCGATCCTGCTCACGGTGCTGGCGCTCAATCTGGTCGGCGAAGGGCTGGATGATGCACTGAACCCGCAGCTCGCCAGAGCACGCTAGGAGACCGACCATGAGTGAACCCACACGAGAGTCCGGCGCGCCCCTGCTGCGTATCGAGCGCCTGTCGCTGGCCCTGCCGGAGGGCGCCGACCGGCTCTATGCCGTCGATAACGTCAGTTACGACCTGACGGCGGGCGAGATCCTGTGCGTGGTCGGCGAATCCGGTTCCGGCAAGTCGATGACGGCCAATGCGCTCATGGGGCTCTTGCCGAGCGGTGTGCGTGTCGCCCAGGGGCGGGCGCTGTTCGACGGCCAGGACGTGCTGGCGATGGATGAACTCAGCCACCGTGCCCTGCGCGGGCGGCGTATCGGCATGATCTTTCAGGAGCCGATGACGGCGCTCAACCCGCTGATGCGGGTCGGCGAGCAGATCGCCGAAGTGTTCGAGGCGCATGATTTGTTGACCCCGAGGGCGCGCAAGGAGAGGGCGCTGGCGCTGCTCGAGGAGGTCCGCCTGCCCGATCCGACGTCGGCGTTGCGCGCCTATCCCTTCGAGCTCTCCGGCGGCCAGCGTCAGCGGGTGATGATCGCCATGGCCCTGGCCCTCGAGCCGGAACTGCTGATTGCCGACGAGCCGACCACGGCGCTGGATGTGACCACCCAGGCGCAGATTCTGCATCTGGTGAAGGATCTGCAGGCGCGGCGCGGCATGGCGGTGATGTTCATCACCCACGATTTCGGCGTGGTCGCCGAGATCGCCGATCGCGTCTGCGTCATGCGCGAAGGCAAGATCGTCGAGATGGGGGAGGCCCGCGAGGTGCTCGACCATCCCCGGCATGACTACACCCGTGCGCTGATCGAAGCCATTCCCGCCGATGTCGTGGCGGCGGTAGGAAGACCCGCCGATGTCCTGGCGGCGGTGGAAAGGCCGGGGGATGCCATCCCGCGGCAGCAGGACGACATGCAGTCGACACCGCTGTTGTCGGTCAGCGGCCTCGACAAGGTCTATCGCACCAGTGGCGGCTGGTTCCAGCCCAAGCGTGAAGTCGTCGCGCTCGATGGCATCGGCTTCTCGCTCGGCAAGGGCGAGACGCTGGGGATCGTCGGCGAGTCGGGCTCCGGGAAATCGACACTGGGGCGCTGCATCGTGGGCCTGAACCGGCCGGACAGCGGCGAGATCCGTCTCGACGGGGTGGACCTGAGCGCCCTGGAGGGCCGCGCGCTGCGAGCGCATCGGCGTCGCATCCAGATGGTCTTCCAGGACCCGTATGCGTCGCTCAACCCGCGCATCCGTGTCGGCATGGCGATTGCCCAGGGGCCGATCGCCAACGGCGTGCCCAAGGCCGAGGCGCTGGCACAGGCGCGGGCGCTGCTGGCAACGGTAGGGCTTGATGGCGGCGCCGCCGAGCGCTATCCCCACGAGTTCTCCGGCGGCCAGCGTCAGCGTATCGGCATCGCCCGGGCGCTGGCGCTCAACCCTGAACTGATCGTGGCCGACGAGGCCGTCTCGGCGCTGGACGTCTCGATCCAGGCGCAGGTGCTGAAGCTGCTCGATGACCTGAAGCGGGAGCTCGACCTCTCGCTGCTGTTCATCACCCATGACCTGCGGGTGGCGGCCCAGATCTGCGATCGCCTGATCGTGATGCAGAAGGGCCGTATCGTCGAGCACGGCAGCGCCAGGGAGATCTTTACCTCGCCGCAACACCCTTATACCCGCGAGCTGCTGGAAGCGATACCGGGACGCCGCGATGCGCCGGCGCCGGTGACGGCAACCGCCGGGGTGCTCTGAACCGATCCACGACACCGGGAACGCATGACGACCATGGAAACCGAACATCACGCACGGACACCCGAACCAGGCGCCGGTGCACCCACCGTACAGGGCGTGCTGTTGGGCTCGGCCGAGATCATGACGACCTACATTGCCGCCTTCGAGCAGGTGGCGCCGCATATCCGTCTGGCACTGCCGGATGCCATCACCGATCCCGAGAGCGTGACCTTCGCGCTGGCCTGGGACCCGGGAGCCGAGGATTTCCGGCCCTATCCCCATCTGCGCCTGGTGTCGTCGATCGCCGCTGGCGTCAACGGGATTCTCCAAAGCCCCAGCCTGCCGAGTGACGTGCCGCTGATGCGCATTGCCGGTGAGTCCCAGGCCCAGATGATGGCGGGATTCGTGACCTGGCACGTGCTGTGGCATCACCGTCGCTTCGGTGACTATCTGCGCCATCAACGTCAACGCCACTGGGAGCGTCTGCCGAAGCGCGCCGCCGCGGATGTCCGCGTGGGGCTGCTGGGGGCGGGCAGGATGGGCGGGGCGGTGGCGCGCTCACTGGTGGCGCTGGATTACGACGTGGCGATCCATTCGCGCAGCGGGCGCAACCTGCCGGCCGGCGTCGAGGGGTTCAGCGGTGAGGCGGGGCTCGAGCGGCTCGCGGCGCGCAGCGACATCCTGATCAATCTGCTGCCATTGACCCCGCAGACCCGGGGCATCCTCGACGCCACGCTGTTTGCCCGGATGCCACGGGGCGCGGCGCTGATCCACGTCGGGCGCGGTGAACATCTCATCGAGGACGACCTGCTCGCGGCCCTGGCGAGCGGCCAGCTTGCGGCGGCCTCGCTGGACGTCTTCGCGATCGAGCCGCTGCCGCAGGATCATCCGTTCTGGCGGCACGAGCGGATCCTGGTCACGCCGCACGATGCCTGTGACTCGACCCCGCCACAGGTGGCCCAGGCGGTGGCGAAGGCGCTGCAGCGTCTGGAGAGCGGCCAGCGACCTGCGGGCATGGTAGATCGAACGGCGGGTTATTGAACCAGGCCTAGTCACGGATGGCGGACAACCAGGACACTCCATGAAGACCTTCTTTCACGACGATCAGCTACTGCACCAGCCGCAGACCTATTTCTCCCGCGGCAAGATGCGCAAGCCCCAGGAAGTGCGCGACCGCGCCGAGCACCTGCTGGCCGCGGCCAAGCGGCTCGGTTTCCAGATACAGGCGCCGACCGACCAGGGGGTCGGCCCGCTGCGCGCCGTGCACTCGCTGCCCTACCTGCGCTTTCTCGAGAGCGCTCACCGGCGCTGGCACGAGCTGGGCGAGGACTGGGGCGAGGAGGTGATCTCGAATGTGTTCGTGCGCTCGCCCAACGCCTTGCGCGGCATCCTTGCCGAAGCTGCGCGCTACCTGGCCGATGGTAGTGCGCCGGTGGGCCGGCACACCTGGCAGGCGGCCTACTGGGCGGCGCAGAGCGCGGTGGCGGGGGCCGACACCCTGCTCGCCGGCGAGCGCTTCGCCTATACGCTGTCGCGCCCGCCGGGTCACCACTCGGGGATCGACTCCGCCGGCGGCTTCTGCTTCCTCAACAACGCGGCGATCGCCGCACAGCGTCTGACCTCGCGCTATCCCCGCGTCGTCGTGCTCGATACCGACATGCACCACGGCCAGGGCGTGCAGGAGATCTTCTACGAGCGCGACGACGTGATGTATATCTCGATCCACGGCGACACCACCAATTTCTACCCGGCGGTCTGCGGTTTCGAGGATGAGCGGGGGCGCGGCGCGGGGCTCGGTTACAACCTCAATCTGCCGATGCCCCACGGATCATCGGAGGCGGTCTTCTTCGCACGGTTGGCAGAGGCTTGCCAGGCGATTCGCCTGTTCGAACCGGATGCGCTGGTGCTGGCGCTGGGCTTCGATATCCACGAGAAGGACCCCCAGGCCAAAGTGGCAGTCTCCACGCCGGGGTTCGGCAGACTCGGCCGCGACATTGCCGCCCTCGATCTGCCCACGCTGGTGGTGCAGGAGGGCGGCTACTACCTGGAAGGGCTCGAAGAGAACGCGGTGCGCTTCTTCGAAGGGTTGTTGGAGCGCTAAGACTTATTTCAGGCTGTTCTGCCGACGGTAGATATCGATGTTCGAGTGGTGGTGGCGAGATTGTGCCTCATGGCTCATGCCAATCTTCTGGGCGACCCTGGCGGACGCTCGGTGGTCGATGTCGACGATCGCCATAATGGAATCCAGTCCGCATTGCTCAAACCCGTAGCGAAGTGCGGCGCTAGCCGCTTCGGTGGCGAGGCCGGCACCCCAAGCTCTCCTGGCTAGACGATAACCGAGTTCGATCTCTTCCCTGCCATTGAGCTCTGTCGGACCCAGTCCGCAGAAGCCGAGCAGTACTCTGCGGGCCTTATCTTCCAAGGCCCACATTGCGAAGTTTCGCTCTGCCTGACAAGCCCGGTTGGCTGCAATGAAATCACGAGTCTTTTCAGTGCTGTAAGGCCCATGAAGCGAAAAACGCATGACCTCGGCATCGGCGAGAATCTCTGACAACGCGCCAATATCGGTCGGCCGAAATTCGCGGATTCGGAGCCTGCGGGTATCCACAATGGCGATGCTGTCGGTCATGTCGTCACTCACTTGCTCTGCTTCTGGGAACAGACTCAGCGGGGAGCGTGAGTCGCGGGGCGTTCGAGCTCATCGATGACCCGCATACCGATTATCGACGCCTCCAATTTTTCGTCACAGTCGTGTAATTATATCGTCCGTGTCATTCCCCCCATTCAAGCAGAAGCAGCGTGAAGATTTCACGGCGCATCAAGGCGTTGATCGTTATGGCCGTGGTTGTCTACGTGCTCGCGCACTTGATTCGCGCCATACTGTCGACGATGCTGCGTTCGAATGCGCTGCTGCATCCGTTGCGCCGATCGCCGGCATCGCCGCGGCGTACCACGCGGCTCGAGAGCGACGAGGCCGAAACGCTGAAGCACCGCACGCGCTGCTGACGTCCAGTCGCTCGGCGCTTGTTGTGGTGTAAACCCGGCTCAATCCCCGTACATGTCACAGCGTCCCCCTTCACTATTAGGCGTGTCGAGATGGGGATATGCCGATCATCGACTCTGAGCGGCGAAGTCTGTCGTTTTCGGCGAGTCGTGTAGTCGGCAAGCGTCCTGGCGCCTTATCAGATCGAAGACCTAGCATTCATGGTGATGCAAAAACTAAGGTCTAATACCTGGGCTGCGTAGTGCTGTGCTATAGAATCCGGTTTTGCAGCGGGTATCTACCTATGTCGCATCCTCTCCCTCCCTTGAATCCGCTGCGGGCTTTCGAGGTCGCGGCCCGGTTGTGCAGCCTGACCAAGGCGGCCGAGGAGCTGCACGTTTCGCAGGTCGCGGTGAGTCGTCAGGTCAAGGTGCTCGAGGACTACATGGGCGTGGTGCTGTTCTATCGCCAGCATCGCGGTATCGAGCTGACGCGGGAGGGGCTGGAGCTCTACCGAGGCGTGAAGAACGCCTTCAAGGAGATCTCCGACGCTAGCCGACGTGTCTCGCGTCGCGGGCGCAAGGATGTGCTGTCGATCCAGTCTTACACCACCTTTTCGCAGCGTTGGCTCATTCCCCGGCTGGCGGATTTCAACGCCCGCAACGACCTGCTCGAGGTCAAGCTCTCGTCGTCTCTGAAACCGGCGGACTTCGATAGCGGCAACGTCGACGCGGCAATCCGTGCCGGGCGCGGAGAGTGGTCGGACCTGCACGCCGAGAAGCTGGTGGATATCGAACTCATCCCCGTTGTCTCCGCCGCTCTGCAGGCCTCGGCTGGGATCAAGACCGTGCGCGATCTATCCCGCGTTCGGCTACTGCACTCGATGGCCCGCTCCTCGGACTGGCAGCACTGGCTCGCCGCCTATGGCGATACGGTCGAGGACAAGGCGAGTGTTCAATTCGAGAGCTCTGCGCTGGCCTACGAGGCGGCGTCGACGGGTATGGGCTGCGCCATCGCCGTCAAGATGTTCGTGGAGAAGCAGCTCGAATCGGGAGAGTTCCTGGCCCCGTTCCCGGAGACGTTGAAGACCGGCGAAGCCTACTATCTGGTCTGGCCCAAGGGAACGCCGCCCTCGGATGCGCTGCTCAGATTTCTCGAGTGGATGCGGGGTGTGATGCAGACGCAAACGCCGGCAGCGCCCGCTGCCGGCGAAGAGGGAACGCCGCCGGCGCGGGTGCTGGACTCCCTCGGTTGAGGTCGGGCCGGCAGTGCGTCCGGTGCTAGACCTGCGCCGCTTTCTTGAAGAAGGACTTGCGCAGGCGCGGCAGGATCAGCGAGATCACCATGATCGCCAGCAGCGTCGCGCTGATGGGATCGGTCAGGAACGTGGTCATGTCGCCATTGGCGATCGAGACTGCGCGGCGGAAGTTGGTCTCCAGCATGTCGCCCAGCACCAGGGCGAGAATGATCGGCGCCAGCGGAATATCTACCTTGCGTAGCAGATAGCCGATCAGGCCGAACGCCAGCGTGATGAAGACCGGGAAAATGGCGTTCTCTGTGGCATAAGCGCCCATCAGGCTGATCCCGGCAACGATGGCTGCGATGATCGGTCCCGGGATGTCAGACACCTTGGCCCAGAAGCGAGCCCCCGCCAGACCGATGATGATCATCACCGGCACTCCGATCCAGAGTGAGGCGAAAATCGTGTAGGGGATCTCCGGGTTGGTCGCGAACAGCAGCGGTCCGGGTTGAATGCCTTGAATCATCAGCGCGCCGATCAGGATCGCGGTGGTCGGCGAACCGGGAATGCCGAGTGCCAGCAGCGGCGCCAGCGCGCCGGATACGGCGGCATTGTTGGCGGTTTCCGAGGCCGCCACACCCTCCAGGCTACCCTTGCCGAAGCGCTCGGGGTGACGCGAGCTCTTCTTGGCCACGCCATAGGACGCGAACGAAGCGATCGAGGCGCCCGCACCAGGAATGATCCCGATCACGTAACCCAGAATGGAGCTGGTCAAGAACACGCGCTTGAGCTGGGTGAACGTGCTCAAGGGAACCGCGAACAGCCCACTCATGGGCTGGCTCTTGACCGAACCCGCCGCGCCTTTCTCGATCATGAACAGCACTTCGGAAAGGGCGAACAGCCCCAGTAGTACCGGTACCAGCGGCAGGCCCTCGAAGAAGTCCGGGTGATAGCTGAAGCGCGGCACGCCCGTCTGGGTGTCGAGCCCGATGGTCGCCAGGCCGAGCCCCAGGCCCATGGCGATCAGCCCCTTGAGCAGCGAAGGCGAGAGGCTGGAGACCAGGCTCAGGCCGAGCAGCGCGAGCGCGAAGTAGGCCTCCGGGCCCAGGGCGAGGGCATACTCCGACAGCGGCACGGCGGTGAAGAAGAGCAGGACGGCACTGACGAAGATGCCCACACCCGAGGAGATGATGGAGACGTTCAGCGCCAGGCCGGCCTTGCCCTGCTGCGACAGCGGGTAGCCATCCCAGGAGGTGGCGACCGCCGCGGCGGTGCCCGGCGAGTTGAGCAGAATCGCCGAGATCGCACCGCCATATTCGGCGGCGACATACAGGGCCACCAGGGTGACGATGGAGACCGTGGGGTCCATGCCGTAGGTGAATGGAATCATCAGGGCGACGCCCAGGCTCGGACCCAGCCCGGGGATGGCCCCGATGAGATAGCCCAGGAGCGCCCCGCCGAGCAGACCCACCACGACCAGCGGGTTGGCGAAAGAGCCGAATCCGACCAGTATTTGATCAATCATCTGATGCCCTCAATCGAAGTAGACGCCGAGTGCCATGACGAAAATGGCGTAAATGGTGGCGGAGAACAGGGGAGGAATGATCGCCAGCATCGTCAGGCGTCGTTCGCCTGCGACCCACATGAGCAGGAATGAGAACAGGGCGATCGTAATCAGCGGCCCTGCCGTCTTCAGCAGCGTGGTCTCGGCGATGAGGATGGCGACGGCGGCCAGCACCGACAGGGGGCGGCTGAATGCCAAACGCTCCTGGGGCGTTCTGCGCGGCTTGATGAAGAGGCTGATGAACAGCAGACCCAGAAGCAGCAGCAGGTTGATGACGGCGATGATGAGCGGGAATCCGCCGGGACCCACGTGTGGGCTCGGTACCTGAACATGAAGCCGATAGGCTTCGCTCAGATAGAAGATATCGACAGCGATGAGCAGCAGATAGATCACGACTTCTGCCAGAGATTTCTTGATCGTCAAGATCTGATCGCGATCGTGATGGTCATCGACATCGTTGCCGATTCGGGAGGGGGATTTTACGGCCTCTACGGTCATGAGGAACCTCCACAAGACGTGATGGTGGTATCGTTCTTGTTGCCATTCGGGCGAGGCGAACGCGCGCTCTTCGGCGCCAGGATGGAAACACCGCCGAAGAGATAGCGCTACTATGGGGGATGCGGCCGACTCGGATCGACTGAGGATATGTCAGGGAGGTCTGGCCATACTGTTGGTCACATTTTCGACCAATGGCTACTGGCCAATCGTGACGCCCAGTGGGTGCCGCGTGACCGCTGAACTCGCCCGGTCCGGCGACACGGGGCGCCCCGCTGGCAAGGCGACCTCAGCACCGCTCGATCAGTAGCGCCACGCCTTGGCCCACGCCCACGCACATGCTGCACAGCCCGTAGCGCCCACCGCTGGCCTCCAACTGATGCAGCGCGGTGGTGATCAGGCGTGCACCGGAGGCGCCCAGTGGGTGGCCGATGGCGATGGCGCCGCCGTTGGGGTTGACGCGCGGGTCGTCGTCGGCGAGTCCCAGCCGGCGGCCTACCGCCAGCGCCTGGGAGGCGAAGGCCTCGTTGAGCTCGATGGTGTCCATCTGCTCGAGGCTGAGCCCGGTCTGGGCCAGCAACTTCTCGATCGCCGGCACCGGGCCCATGCCCATGACCCGCGGTGCCACCCCGGCCGTCGCCATGCCGACGATGCGCGCGCGTCCGACCAGGCCGTGCCGGCGGGCACCCTCGGGCGTGGCCAGCAGCAGCGCACAGGCGCCATCGTTGATACCCGAGGCGTTGCCGGCGGTGATGCTGCCGTCTTCGTGCGTCACGCTGCGCAGCTTGCTCAGCGCTTCCAGCGTACTCTCCGGTCGCGGATGCTCGTCGCAGGTGAACGCAAGGTCGGGCTGGCCGCGCCGGCTCACGGTCACCGACATCAGCTCCCGGTCGAAGAATCCGCGGGCGTGGGCGGCCTGCCAGCGCTGCTGGCTGCGCAGGGCGAAGGCGTCCTGATCGACGCGGCTGACACGCTCCTCCTCGGCGACGTTCTCGGCCGTCTGCGTCAGCGGATCGACGCCGTAGCGTGCCTTCATCGCTGGATTGATCAGGCGCCAGCCAATGGTGGTGTCTTCCAGGGTCTGGCCGCGCGAAAAGGGCTTTTCGGCCTTGCCCATGACATAGGGTGAGCGGCTCATGCTCTCGACGCCGCCGGCCACCATCAGTTGAGCCTCACCGCAGCGCAGGGCGCGGGCGGCACTGCCGACCGCATCCATGCCGGAGCCGCACAGACGGTTGAGGGTAGATCCCGGGACTTCGAGCGGCAGCCCGGCGAGCAGCGCGGCCATGCGTGCGACGTTGCGGTTGTCCTCGCCGGCCTGGTTGGCACAGCCGTAGATCACGTCGTCGACCCGGTGCCAGTCGAGCTCGGGGTGGCGCTGCATCAGCGCCTGTATCGGCAGGGTCGCGAGATCGTCGGCACGGATGCCGGAGAGGGCGCCCTGAAAGCGCCCGAACGGGGTGCGGATGGCGTCACAGATCCACGCTTCTGACATCACGTCTTGCTCCTGTTGGCGGGTTCGGAAGGCCCTTGGGAAGATTCTCGAGAACACGCCGTGGACAGGACGGCGGGGTCACCGGCCACATGGCCCTGGCCGCTCGCCCGGGCGAGCTGGTCGAGGGCGGTGGCAAGGGCCTCTGCGGGCATCTGGCGGGCGATGAACACCGGCCCGCCGCGCCAGCGCGGAAAGCCGTAACCATTGACCAGCGCGATATCGATATCCTCGGCACGGCGACAGACACCTTCCCCGATGACCAGCAGCGCCTCGTTGATCAGCGCCGCCACCACGCGTTGCTGGATCTCGCTGGCGCTGAATGCGCGCGGCTCGATACCCTGCGCCTGGCGATAGGCGTCGATCATGGACATCACCTCGGGATCTTCCGAAGGCTGCAGCGAATCGTCGTAGCGGTAGTAGCCCTGGCGGGTCTTGCGTCCGAAGCGGCCGGCCTCGCACAGGCGGTCGGGCAGACCGACATAGCGCCGGTCAGTGTCTGCCGCGGCAGTGGCCTGGCGCATCTTCCAGGCGATATCGAGTCCGGACATGTCGGCGACCTTGAATGGCCCCATGGCGAAGCCGAACGCCTCCAACGCGGTGTCGATCTGCGTCGGGGAGGCGCCCTCTTCGAGCATGAACTCACACTGCCGGCGGTAGGCGGCATAGATCCGGTTGCCGACGAAGCCCCAGGCATTGCGGACCACGATCGGTGTCTTTTTCAGCGCCTTGGCGAAGGTGTGCGCGGTGACCAGCGTCGTGTCGTCGGTACGCGCAGTGGCGACGATCTCGAGCAGGGGCATGCGATCCGCCGGGCTGAAGAAGTGCAGCCCCAGCACCCGCGATGGCTGCGCGACCTCGGCGGCGATCGCGTCGATATCGAGATACGAGGTGTTGGTCGCCAGTAGCGTGTCGGACGAGGTCAGCCGCGACAGCTCGGCGAACAGCGACCGCTTGATCTCGAGATCCTCGACGATCGCCTCGATGACCAGATCGGCCTGCTCGACGCCCGCCAGTTGAGTGCTGCAGGCCAGACGCGACAGCAGCTCGGAGAGCGGTGTGGCGGTGGTACCGTGCCGCTCGATGAGCTGTTGTTGCGCCTTCTCGATCCGCTCGACGCCAGCGGCCAGCGCCTGGGCATCGCGCTCTATCAGGTCCACTCGATAGCCGGCGCGCAGCGCGGCCAGAGCGATGCCGCTGCCCATGGTTCCGGCGCCGATCACTGACACCCGTGTGAGCGTCGCCGGCGCGGCGGTGAGCTCTGCCAGCGGATTGGCACGCTCGGCGAAGAACAGATAGCGCAGGGCTCGGGCGGCCTCGCTGTCGCGCAGTGCCAGAAAGCGTTCGCGCTCGTGTGCCACGCCTTCGGCGAAGGGCGTGCGTGTGGCGATCATCACCGCATCGGCGGCCTCGGCGGCGGCGGGCAGGCCGCGTTGTCGACGTACCTGCTGCGCCTGCAGGCGTGCGCTCTGGTCGGCATCGAAGGGGGGCACCGACCGCGCACTGACGCGGCGCTTGTCCGCCGGCATGCGGCGCGCGAAGTCGAGCGCCGCGACCTCCTGGTCGGCGCGCTCGGTGGTGTCCAGCATCTGGTCGACGAGCCCCCACTGGTGAGCCGTGGCGGCGTCGATGGGCTTGCCGGCAACGATCATCGTCAGCGCGTGATCGACCCCCACCAGCCGTGGCAGGCGCTGGGTACCGCCGGCCCCCGGGATGATGCCGACATTGACCTCCGGCAGGCCCAGACTGGCGCCGGGGGTTGCCAGGCGCGCGTCGCAGGCCAGCGCCAGTTCGAGCCCCCCGCCCAGCGTATGGCCACGGACCACGGCGACGATCGGCAGCGGGAACGCCTCGAGTGCCTGCGTGACCTCGGGTAGTGACGGTGCGGTGGCGGGCTGGTCCAGTTCGCGCAGATCGGCCCCCGCCATCAAATGCTTGCCGGCCCCCTGCAGCACCACTGCGCGGACGCGCTGGGTGTCGATTGCCGCCAGCGCGTCGAGGATGCCCTGGCGGATACGTTGGTTACCGCTGTTGACCGGTGGATTGTCGAGGGTGACCACGGCGATGTCGTCGACGTAGTCGAGCTCGACCCGTGGCGGCTGGTGCGTATCAGGCATGGGCGATCTCCTCGCCGGCCGCTGCGGTGGCGGTCGTCACCAGCACGGCGTCGGCGGCCACCACGCCTTCCCCCTCCGGCAGCACGAACAGAGGGTTGATCTCTGCCGTCACCAGGCGCTCACCCAGCGCTGCGGCCAGCGTGGAGAAGTCGACGATCGCCTGCGCCAGTGCCGCGGTATCGCGCGGCTCGGACCCGCGGTATCCGGCTAGCAGCGGCCAACTGATCAACTGGCGCATCATCGCGTGGGCCTGATCCAGGCTGAGCGCCTGGCCGTCGGGCAGCAGATGCAGGGCCGTGTCCTTGAACAGCTCCGCGGTGACGCCGCCTGCCCCGAGCAGGATCGAGGTGCCGAGCGCATCGCGGTTGGCGCCCAGGATCAGCTCGAAGCCGCCCGGTACCATGGCTTCGACGAGGAACCGCTGCGGCGTGTGCCCGGTATGCTCGGCGACCGCCTGCTGCATGCGCGTCAGGCGCTCGGCGATGGTGTCGGCGCCGAGATTGAGCGCCACGCCGCCGATGTCGCTCTTGTGCAGGAGCGTACCGTCGAGCACCTTGAGCACCACCGGCGTAGCGATCTCGGCGGCGGCGTGCGCCGCCTCCTGCGGCGTGGTCACCGTGCGGCTGGCGGGAACCGCGATGCCATGGGTGCGGAATAGTTGCTTGGCGCTCGCTTCGTCCAGCGACCCTTGGGGAGTGTCCGCCATCGCCGGCGTGACGGCGGCGGCCGGGGCGGATGTCACCCGCGTGGAGGTGACATGGATCGCCTCCAGCGCTGCGCTGCAGCTCTCCGGTGAGCTGAAACCGGGGATGCCGGCGCGGTTCAGGCGTTTCAGCGTCTCCGGTGCGTGCGGGCTGACATACGCCAGCACCGGCTTGTCGCTGAGCGCCAGATTGGCCTGGATGGCACCGACGACCAGGTCGGGCATGGCCAGACCGGAAGAGCCGATGATCACCACCAGCGCATCGTAGGTCTCGCTCTCCAGCAGCGTACGAATCGCCTGACGCAGCAGATCGGGCTGCAGGCCAGCCAGTGTGACGTCGATCGGATTGCGGTCGAGTTCCGCCGGGGTGTCGCCCTGCAGCTCGCGCAGGCGCGCGGCGGTGGCCTCGTCCGGAACCGGCGCCTCGAATCCCTTCATGCCCAGGCTGTCGGCGATCAGCGTACCGGCGCCGCCGGTGGAAGTCAGGATCGCTACGCGGCGCTTTTGCATGCGGCGGCCGGCGGTGAGTACCGCGGGGATGTCGAGCAGCTCGTCGAAGGTGTCGGCGCGCACGATACCCAGGTCACGGAAGAAGGCGTCGTAGACCCGGTCCTCTCCGGCCAGCGCACCGGTATGGGAGCTGGCCGAGCGTGCGCCGGCCTCGGAACGGCCGATCTTGAACACCACCACCGGCTTGCCGGCGGCCCGCGCACGTTCGGCGGCGGCACGGAAGCGCGCCGGGTGGCGGATGCTCTCGAGATAGAGGGCGATCACCCGGGTGTCGGGGTCGTCGACCAGATGATCGATGAAGTCGCTCACCTCCAGGTCGACTTCGTTGCTGGTGGAGACCAGGGACGAGAGTCCGATACCGCGGCCGGCGGCGCGTGACAGCAGCGCGCCGAGGATACCCCCGCTCTGCGACACCACGGCGATGCCACCTCGCGGCAGCTCGCTCACTTCGAGGGCGCCGCTGGCCGACAGCGGAATGCCGGCGGAAAGGTTGACCAGGCCGATGGTATTGGGGCCTAGCAGGCGCATGGCACCGGCGGCCTGCTTGAGCTCTTCCTGCATCGCCAGGCCCGAGTCACCCGCCTCGGCGTAGCCGCTGGCGAGCACGATTGCTGCGCGGCACCCCAGCGCCGACAGCTCGCGCACCGCCTCGATACTGCGGCGGGCGTTGAGCAGGACCAGCGCGACATCGGGCGCCTTGGGGAGGTCGGGAATGCGCGCGTAGCACTTCAGCCCCTGGATCTCGCTCGCCTTCGGGTTGACGGGATAGATATTCCCCGAAAAACCGTGCTTCAGCAGATACGAGATCGGGCGACCGGAGGTCTTGTGAGGATCGGCCGAGGCACCCACCACGGCCACACTCCGGGGGTTGAGCAGGGCGTCGAGCTGGCTCATGCGGTGGCCTCCTTGGCGCGTGCCAGAAATGCCTGGACAGAGTCGCGATGCTCGCGGGAGGTGTAACAGATCCCCTGCGCCTTGCTGCCCTCGGCGAACACCTGCTGCTCGGAGAGCTCGTAGCTACGGTTGAGAATGGATTTGGTCAGCGCCGTGGCGGTGCGCGAGCCGCGACTCATCTGGGTAGCCATCGTCAGCGCGCTCGACAGCAGCGCATCGCCCGAGCAGCGCTGATCAGCGATGCCCAGGGCGAGTGCCTCTTCGGCCTCGACGCGGCGGCCGCTGAAGATCAAGCCCTTGGCGCGGCTGAGCCCGACTCGGCGCGGGAGGAAGTAGAGGCCACCGCCGTCGGGAACCAGCCCGCGCGCGATATAGGCCCAGGTAAAGGTGGCGGCATCGGCGGCGATGACGAAATCGCAGGAGAGCGCGAGGTCGGCGCCCAGCCCCGCGGCGGCGCCGTTGACTGCCGCCACAGTGGGAATCGGCAGATTCAGCAGCAGGCTGGCCGCGTAGTGCACGCCCTGCTGGCGTTCCCAGCCGTTGAAGCCGACCGTGGCCGGGTCGGCCTCCATGCGCTGCTGCATGCCGGCGATATCGCCACCGGCGCAGAAACCCTTGCCCTTGCCAGTGAGCACCAGGGCGCGGATCGAGCGATCCTCGCGGATGCGCTTGAGTTGCTCGACCAGTTCCGCACGCATGGCATCGCTCATGGCGTTGCGCTTCTCGGGGCGGTTCAGCGTCAGAATGGCGATGTCATCCTGCTGCGAAAATTCGATCAATTGACTCTGTGACATGAACAATCCTCTGATGCAGTGGGGGCGACGACACGCTGACAGGGTGTGTTACGGGTCGGTCGCGTGGTGGCGGGGTCGCCGCGACGGCGAACCCGGTCGTCTTGGCCCCAGGAACGGTGGCAGTCGATGTGTGAGTTGGTCGGATGGCGTGGGGGCAGGCCGCGGCGCGGGTGCGCCGCGGCAGGTCTCACTTGACCCCGGCTTTTTCCAGCGCGACCTCGGCGGTGTCGCTCATGCTGTAGATGAACTTCTTGTAGGCCTCGGGGCCCATCCATGAGTCGATCACCCCGGAATTGCGCGCGTACTGCTGGTAGTTCTTGTCTTTCATCGCCCTGTGGAAGGCGTCCGCGATCTGCTGCTGGGTCTCTTCGGGGATGCCGGCCGGACCGAACACGCCTCTGACCTGGACCCAGTCGTTGTTGACCTGATAGCCCTGCTCTTCGAAGGTCGCGACGTCGGGGAGTGCTTCCAGGCGGTCCGCGGCTAGCACGCCCAGACCATGGAGGCGGCCTGCATCGAAGTAGGACTGGGCGCCACTCAGATTGGACATGCCGACATCGATATGTCCGCCCAGCACTGCGGCGACGATATCGGGGGTAGCGTTGAAGGCGACCCATTCGAACTCGACACCGGCGGCCCGTTCGAGCATGGAGAGCGCAATGTATTGGGTGGAGCCGATCGAGCCGAAACCGCCCACACTGATCTTCTTGTCGCTGCGTTTTGCCGCCGCGATCAGATCGTTGAGGTTGCGGTAGGGCGAATCTTCGGCGGTCCAGATGAGGTTGGGGTCGACCTGGGTCGATGCGATCCAGGAAAAGTCGTCCAGGCTGAAGACACCCTTGAGATTGGTCAGCATGCCGGTCAGCGGGGTCAGGGTGTTGATTCCCAGTGTCAGGCCATCAGGCGCGGCGGCACGAACCCGCGCCAGCTGTGCGGCACCGGCGCCGCCAGGCGAATTGATGACCACGACCGGCTGGCCGATTTCCGGCTCCAGCGACTTTGCCAGAGTCCGCATGAAGACGTCGGAAGAGCCGCCAGCCTTGGTGTGCATGACGACCTTGACGGGGCCGGAGGGCCAGGTCTTGTCCTGAGCCATGGCCGTCGAGCCGATGACGCCAGCGAAGGAGAGGGCGGTGGCCGCCAGGACGACGGCTGTCTTACGTAGCAAGTGTGAAGTCTGCATGGCGTGTCTCCGTTATTGTCGCTTGTGGAGTTATCGATGTCCGATGGACTCGGCAGCAGATTCACACAGCAGACGTTCACGGCGCGACCGACGATAAGTCAGGACAGAGCCAAGATATTTTTAGAGTTTCTTCGGGTGTTTATTGCCTGATTTATTCAATGAGACTTTGGTCTATGACAAGAGTGGCGCGCCGGCTCACCTCTTGCGGCGCGTTGAGAGTCAGGTGGATATCACACCAGCGTCGCCGGCATCTCGTGGGTGTCGAGGATCTTCCGCTTGAGAGCCTTGCTGGCGTGTTTGGAGAGAACCTGCTGGCTCAATTCGTCATATTTGGCGATGAGTTCTTCCAGTGACAACGGGTTTTCGGGGTCGCCTTTGCGGCACGTCTGTAGGTGCGAAAAGGTTTGTCCATCGGTGGTCGTCAGGTGAACTCTGGCCATTCTTTGCGTGGGATAGTGCGCCGATAATTCGCGGTCTTCCTCTACGCTGATGCGTTCCATCAGGGCGCGAATATCGCGGCGGACCAGGGTCTCGGGCGCGAATGCCTCTAGGCGCAAGCGCCGCGTGAGCAGATAGGTCGCCAGACTGTACTGGAGGCTGAAGCGTGCTTCCTGCGGGGTGGTCGGCTCGGGCCGGTCGCACATCTGGTGCGTGGCTGCGTAACCCTCGACATGAATGTGCGTGATCGCTTCCACCTGCGTCCCGGTGGTGGCGAGCAGCGTTGCCAGCCCGTCGATGGCCGGGAAGATGTGTCCGCAGCAGCCGTGCGCCTTGATCGTCATGCGCGTAATGGGCGTCCACTCGCCGATACCGGCGAGCGCGCGCTGCCAGTCGCCGGGCGAGTCGCTGGTGGCCGCGGCGAATCCTGCCGGCGCCTCCAGACTGGCGAGAGAGGCGGTGATCCCGTGGCTGGCGGCATAGCCGGCGAGCACCCCTGCCTCGGCGGCATGGCCGGCGTGCAGCGGCTTGGCCATGCCACTGCCCTGCAGGTTCTGCTGATGGCCTGCGGCGAAGCTGCTGGCGAGAGCCACGGCGTGAGCGATTGTCTCAGCGTTGCCGCCCAGCAGCATGGCGGTGGCAGTGGCGGCTCCCAGGGTGCCGACTGTCGCCGTGGTGTGCCAGTAACGATAATGACTGGGCTGAATGGCGAGCGCGACACGACAGCCGAGCTCGTAGCCACCGATGATTGCCCGGTGCAGCGCTTGTACCTCGGCGCCGATCTCCTGGGCCACGGCCAGCGCAGCGGCGATCGTCGGGCTGCCGGGGTGATAGCCGCCGTCCTTGAAGATGTCATCGAACTCGACGGTATGGCTGGCGGTAGCATTGACCAGCGCCGCATAGCGCGGCGAGCGGTGGGTGCCGTCGACATAGCTCACGGCATTGCCCTGACAGGGGAGGGCGGAGAAGGCGCTGGCCAGCAGGGTAGCCGGCGCCTGAGTGGTGCCGGGAAGGGTCGTGGCGAACCAGTCGAGCAGCGCCTTGCGTGTCGCCAGTGTCACCTCGTCGGTGAGTGCCGCGGTGTTCCAGTGATGTGCGGCTGTGGCCAGCGTTTGAACGATTGACATCTCTCTCTCCCCGAAGATGACCGAAAGCCCGGCAGCACGCGGTAGAGCCGCGTCCGGGCCATATCCGCAGCAGCGTGACCCAGCTTCACCGGTACGAGAACTGACAATTGTTTAAGCCAGCACTGCGTTCTGGTTAGTAGGGGATTGTCGATGAACGCCACAGGCGATGCCGGAGCCGTTCCTGCGGCCTTCGGGTGCCAAGCCATCATGGCGCGCGGACAATCATGGCACGCGGATGTCAGGGTAGGTTTTCTCGGTCTTGGATACGCCGTGCTCGACATCAAATTCTACAGGCTGACTCAAAGATTGGAGCCCTGCAGGAACTCGTGACGGGACTACGTCGAGGTGGCTATCCATTGGGTGAGCCAAGACGGCGGTCGTGCTCGAGTCTGCACACCGAAATGGCTTTTCGTCAGGCGGGCACGATGGTGATATCGACCATCGCGGCATGACGCCGCGCGGCGCGCGCCTCGCGATATTCCGCGGAGTGATAGCAGGCCAGTGCCTGTTCCAGGCTCGGGAACTCGAAGATCACGCAGCGTTCCGGCGTCTGGCCGTCGCGACTCTCCAGCACCTGGGGCTGATCACTGCGTACCAGCAGGCGCCCACCGTAAGCCTCGAAGGCCGGCGGGGCCAGCTGCTGGTACATCTGGTAGCGCTCGCGTTGCGTGATCTTGACCGTGGCGATCCAGTAAGCCTTGGGCATGTCGCTCTCCGTCGATTGCTTTTTGTATTATGGTATGCCAAAACGAGTGGGAAGACATCTCTTCTCTCCACTGACTGGACCACGCCATGACTACCAAGCCGCTCACCTGCCGTGACGACACGCCTTTCGATACGATCGAAGAGATCATCGCCGACATGCGTGCCGGGAAAATGGTCCTGATGGTCGATGACGAGGATCGCGAGAACGAGGGTGACCTGGTGCTCGCGGCGGATCATGTCAGTGCCGAGGCGATCAATTTCATGGCCCGCCATGCCCGCGGGTTGATCTGCCTGACGCTGAGCGGAGAGCGCTGCGATCGTTTGGGGCTGCCGCTGATGGTGCGCGACAACGGCTCCAGCTTCACGACCGCTTTCACGGTCTCGATCGAGGCGCGTGAGGGCGTCACCACCGGCATTTCTTCCGCCGATCGTGCGGCCACCGTGCGTGCCGCGGTGGCGCCCGATGCCAGCCCGCGGGATCTCGTCAGCCCTGGGCATATCTTTCCGCTACGTGCCCAGCCAGGGGGCGTGCTGCAGCGCGCGGGGCATACCGAGGCCGGCTGTGACCTGGCGCGCCTGGCGGGCCTGGAGCCAGCCGCGGTGATCGTGGAGGTGATGGAGGAGGATGGCAGCATGGCCAAGCGCGACTCGCTGCTGGCCTTCGCTCGGCAGCATGGGATCCGCATCGGGACCATCGCCGACCTCATCCATTATCGCTCGAGTACCGAGCAGACTATCGCCAGCGTCGGCCACCAGGCGCTCGACACCGTGCATGGCCGGTTCGAACTCTACAGCTTCGCCGATAGCGTCGACGATGAGGTTCATCTGGCGCTGATGATGGGCGCGCCCGATGCCGAGCGCGCTTTCCCGGTGTATGTCCATGTCACCGATCCGCTGCGCGATCTGGTCGGGGCGCGGGCGCCCGGCGCGCCGCTCGGCTGGACGCTGTGGCAGGCATTGGAAACGATCGCCGCGCAGGGCGAGGGGGTGGTGGTCATCCTCGCGCATCAGGACTCGCCGGCGTCGTTGCTGTCACGGGCCGTGCACATACAGCAGGGTGACCTGACCAGGCTACGTCGCGACAAGGCGCGCACCGGCACGGGATCGCAGATCCTGGCGCGGCTCGGCGTGACGCGGATACGACTGCTGGGCGCGCCGGGCCCCTACCGCGGGTTGGCGGGGTTCGGGCTGGAGGTGGTGGATACGCTGGCGCCGCAAGGGGCAGAGGATGGCTCTCACGAGATGAAGTGAATGTGCCCGCTTTCCATGCTGCCACTGTAGACGCCGTGGCGGCCGGTAAGGCCTTCGTCGAAGTAGCGCGTGAGAATCTGGCCGATGGCAGGATAGAAGATCTCCTGCCACGGCAGATCATTGGCGCCGAACCACTGCACTTGCAGGCTTTCGGGGCCAGGCTCGGTCTCCTGGGCGACCAGGGTGGCGCGGTAGATCAGATAGATCTCGTTGGTCGGCGGGACGCTGAAAATCGAGTAGGGGGAGCGGATCTCGACCCGCATCCCGGTCTCTTCCATCACTTCCCGCGCGGCGGCCTCTTCGACGCTCTCGCCGTGCTCCATGAACCCCGCCGGCAGTGTCCAGCGCCCGACGCCGGGCGGAATGCCGCGCTGGCACAGCGCGATGCGCCCGCCTTCATCGATGATCGCGCCGGCGATGACGCGCGGGTTGTCATAGATCAGGTGGGCACAGGCCGGGCAGCGTAACCGCAGGTGGGTATCGCCCGGCGGCACGCACTGCTCCAGCGGCGCATGGCCGCACTGGGGGCAGTGGCGGGCGGCGGGGTGGCGTGGATTCACGGCAGGTTCTCGACCGGTAAGGGTGGGGTGATGGGGTCCGCGCTGACACCGTCGCGCTCGGCCAGCATCTCCAGTGCGACGAGGCTGGCGGACTCGATATGGGCGACACACGCCTGATGCGCCGCGGCGGCGTCACGTGCCCGAATCGCCTCGACGATGCGCGACATCTCGCGAAAGCTCTCGCGATAGCGCCCCGAGCGCGAGACGGTGGTCGCACGCAGATAGCTCACGCGGGCCTGCAACTGGGCCAGCAGCTGCCCGGCGACGCGGTTGCCGGAGCCGTCGTAGAGCACGCCATAGAAGGTACTGACCGCTTCCACGATGGCATCCGTCTTGCCGCTGCGCAGATGCGCCTTGAGCACCTCCCAGGCGGCGTCGAGCTGAGCCATCTGCACGGCTGTCGCCTTCTGGGTGAACAGCTGCACGATCAGGCTCTCCAGGCTGCAGCGCAGTTCATAGATGTCGCGGGCGTCCTGCAGCGAGATCACTGCCACGCGTGGCCCGCGGGTGCCGCACTGCTCGACCAGGCCTTCGGCCTGCAGATGACGCAACGCTTCACGCACCGAGGTGCGGCTGACGCCGAGGCGTTCGCACAGGTCGCGCTCGACCAGGCGGTCTCCGGGCAGGAACTGAAAGTTCATGATCGCTTCGCGGAGCTTTTCGAGGACCATTTCGCGCAGGGTGACCTGGGGGCGGGTGACCTTGAGGCTGTCGTCCATGGGGGTTCTTTTCATCGCTGACGTGTCCCTGGCGTCCGATTGAGCGAGCGAGAGGCCGCCGTCGGCAGGGCCGACGCACGCGCCTCGAGAGCTCGATCTTAGCATGGCGCCGGGGCCCGCCGCGGCTAGCCGCACGGGCGCGTGGTCAGCGCCTCGGGCAGTCGGCTCATCATGCCGCGGCAGTAGAGCAGCGGGTCGGGGCTGTCATCGCACAGCGTCAGGTGCTCGACTTCGCCGACGATGATGGCGTGGTCGCCCCCGGGATAGTTCTCCCATAGCCGGCACTCCAGGTAGGCGGCAGCGCCGGCGAGAATGGCATGTCCCCGCGGCGAGCGCTCCCAGGCGATGCCTGCGCTCTTGTCGGGGCGCTTGGAGGCGAAGCGGTAAGCGGTCTCTTCCTGGTCGTGGCCCAGAATATGGATGGTGAAGCGCCCGCTTCTGCAGATCACCGGATAGGAGTCCGATGTCAGGGCGGGGCAGACCAGCACCAGGGGCGGGTCCATGGAGACGGCCGAGAAGGCGCTGGCGGTGAAACCGACCAGGCGCTCCTGCTCATCCAGGGTGGTGACGACGGTGACGCCGCTGGGGAACGAACCCAGTACGCGCTTGTAGTTGTCGCTAACGCTCAGGGTCATGACGGTCTCCTCTCTCTCAACGCATGACGAAGGGGTCTGGCATCGGCTCATCGGAGAGATTGATCCAGATCGTCTTCAGTTCGGTGTAGTCCTTGACGCTATCCGGGCCGCACTCGCGGCCGTAGCCGCTGGCCTCGAAGCCGCCGATAGGCGCCATCGCCGAGACCGCCCGGTAGGTGTTGACCCACACGATGCCGGCGCGGATATCGCGGCTCAGTCGGTGCGCCCGTGCCACGTCGCGGGTCCAGATGCCCGCGGCCAGGCCATAGTCGGAGTCGTTGGCCAGCGCCAGGGCTTCGGCCTCGTCGCGGAAGGGCATCACCACCATCACCGGGCCGAAGACCTCTTCGCGCACGATGCGCGCCTGCGGATCGCGGGTGAGCAGGATGGTGGGCTGGAAGTACCACCCCGCGGCATCGCCCGGGGGGCGGTGGCCACCGGAGATCAGCTCCACGCCCTGCGCTTCGGCATCGCGTACGCGGCGCTCGACCGCTTCGAGCTGGGCCTGGGTCGCCATCGGGCCCATCTCGGTCGCGGGGTCGTCGGGGCGGCCGATGACGATGCTCTCGGCGCGCCGGCGCAGGGTCTCCAGCAGCGCGGGCAGGGCCTGTTCCTGGACCAGCACCCGCGAGCCGGCGACACAGCTCTGCCCGGCAGCGGCGAAGACGCCGGCGACGATACCGTTGGCGGCGCTGTCGAGATCGGCGTCGGCAAAGACGATGTTGGGCGACTTGCCGCCGAGCTCCAGCGATAGCTGGGCGAAGTTCTCGGCGCTGCCACGGACCACATGACGGGCGCTCTCGGTGCCCCCGGTGAACGCGATCTTGCGCACTTTGGGATGGCGTGTGAGGGCGGCGCCGGCGGTGGCGCCGTAGCCGGTCACCAGATTGACGACGCCCGCCGGGAAGCCGGCGCGCTCGACCAGCCGCAGCAGTCCGACCAGGCTGGCGGAGGCGTGCTCCGAGGGCTTGATGACCAGAGTGTTACCCGCTGCCAGCGCTGGCGCGAGCTTGATCGCGGTCAGATAGAGCGGGCTGTTCCAGGGAATGATGGCAGCGACCACGCCCAGCGGCACACGCACCGTGGCACCGAACATGTCGGGCTTGTCCAGCGCCAGGGTATCGCCGGTGACCTTGTCGGCCATCCCCGCGGCGTAGCGGAAGAAGGCCGGCAGATAGGCGACCTGGCCGCGGGTCTCGCGGATCAGCTTGCCGTTGTCGCGGCTCTCCAGCTGCGCCAGCGTCTCGGCTTCCGAGGCGATCAGGTCGGCCAGGTGGTTGAGCATCTGGCCACGGCGCGAGGCAGTCAGCGTCGGCCATTCGCCCTGTCTGAAGGCGCGGTGGGCACTCTCTACCGCGCTGTCGATATCTTTCTCGCCGGCATCTGGGAAGCGGCACCAGGGCGCGGCGGTGACCGGATCGAAGCTCTCGAAAGTGGCGCCGTCCTGCGCATCGCACCACTGTCCGTCGATGTACATCTGCATGTGCTCGAGGGTCATGACTGCATCTCTCCACGCGAGTGAGCGGAATGGTGGATCGTGAGGAAGTTGGCGATCAGCTCGGTGGCGACGCGTGGATGCTCCATCACGAACATGTGCCGCATGGCCGGCAGAATTCGGCACTCGGCGTTGGCCAGCCGCTGGCTCAAGCGCCGGGCCATGGCCGGGGTCGAGCCCGGGTCGTCGTCGCCGGTGGCGACCAGAACCGGCACATCGATCTGTGACAGACGGTCGCGACCGACGTTGTGCTCGCTGCCGAACAGCGCATAGCTGACGGTGTAGCCGTCTGGATCGTTGCTGGCCACCATGTCGCGAATGCGCGCGATGGCCTGTGGATGAGTGGCGCGGTAGGCGGGGCTGAACCAGCGCTCGATGGCGCTATCGACGTTGGCAGCCGGGCCCTCGGCACGCACCTGTGCCAGGCGCTCGCCCACGCCCTCGACCTGGCTCGGGCTGCGCTCGAAGACGCTGGCCAGAATCACCAGCGCCCAGCAGCGCTGGGGGTGATCCAGCGCCATCAGCCGTGCCACCAGGCCACCCATCGAGAAACCGACGATCGCTGCCGTGTCTATCTGCAGGGCATCCATCAGCTCGCAGGTCTGGGCGGCGTAATCCTCGAGCGTGCAGCCGGAGGGCGGCCGCGGGCTCGCGCCATGGCCCAGCATGTCGTAGGCGATGACGTCGTAGCGCTCGGCCAGCGCCGCGAACTGGGCCGACCAGATCGTGGCATCGAGACCGACGCCATGGATCAGCACCACGCTGGGGCCATGGCCCGCCCGCCAGTAGCGCGTGCCCGCTGGCGTCTCGCGCGCCTGGTGGGTGTGCATGCTCGCGTCCCGGGAACTCATTGTCCGGTATCACCCTCCGCCGCAAGCTCCTCGAGGTCCTGGTAACGGTTGCCGATCCGCGGATGCAGACGGCCGCCGTCGGCGGCACCCAGCGCGACCACGATTTCGTTGGCGCGGGGGGCATCCTCGATACGCATTTCGAGCGTGATGTAGTGCGAGCGGAAGCCCTCGTCGTCCTTGTGCATCATCGGGATCTGAATGGATGTGCCCGGGGCGCCGCGCTTGTTGGTGAAGCTGAGATAGCTCTGAGCGTTGACCGCACGACGGTAGTGATTGCCGAAGCGCAGCGTATGGATGATCGCCGAGGCGTGCTCGATCTCGCCCTCTGCACCCACCACGGCCGCCTTGCCGTAGGCCTCGATGGTATCGCCCGGCATCTCGCGCAGAAGGCGCGCGACGATCTCTTCACCCAGCGCCGAGCAGTGCTGCCGAATTTCGGGCTTCAGGTCCTCGACGAAGCCCCGGCCGGCCCACGGATTGGTCACCACGGCGGCGATACCCAGCATGGTCACGGGTTTGTCGCCGGCGCGGCCGCCCTCGATGAAGGTGGTCTCGCGGTAGCTGACGATCTTGCGAATCTCGAAACTCATGGCGCTCTCCCTTGAGCTGGTGAACAGGCCGGCGCGCGGCACTGCGATCGTTTTTATTCTTGGCATACCATAATACAGAAAGTCAAACCCCATGAATCGACAGCGAATCTCGCGGCAGACCCGAATTGAACTTTGGTATCAGGGGGCCTTTTTTGAGGTGACTGGATTTTTCTCTGAGTTTAAGGTTTTGTATTACGGTATACCAAAAACCCGAAAAACAATGATGCGCTTCGGCTGACAGCGGTGGGACCGGTTCGGCTCGAGGCTCCCGACAGGAGAGGCAGATGCACGACACGCGAGAGGACATTCCTCGATCCGGGCCGTTGGCTGGCGTCGACGTCACGACCACGGTGGCAGCGACGACCATGGTCATCGCTTTCATTCTCTTTACCGTGCTGATGCCGGATACGGCTCAGGCGACCTATACCTCGATCAAGGACTTCATCACCCAGCGGCTGGGCTGGTACTACATCGCCACCGTCAACCTGGTGCTGCTGGCGGCCGTGGTGCTGATCCTCTCTCCATGGGGCGGCATCCGCCTCGGGCGTGACGAGGATCGCCCCGAATTCAAGTGGTTCAGCTGGTTCGCGATGCTGTTCAGCGCCTCGGTCGGCACCGGCCTGATGTTCTTCAGCATCGCCGAGCCACTCACCCATATGCAGGGCAATCCGTTTCAGCGTATGGCGGGGATCGAGGCGGGGTCACTGGCCAGTGGCGAGCAGGCGCTGCAGATCACGCTGTTCCACTGGGGCCTGCACGGCTGGGCGATCTACATCCTGATCGGAGCCATGCTCGGCTACTTCTCCTATCGGCGCGGCCTGCCGTTGACCATCCGCTCTGCGTTCTATCCGCTACTGGGACGCCACATCTATGGCCCACTGGGTCATGCCATCGATCTACTGGCGATCTTTGCCACCCTGTTCGGCACCGCGACCACGCTGGGGCTGGGGGTGGCGCAGATGAATGCCGGGCTCAACCAGCTCTTCGGCTTGAGCATCAGCACCACGCACCAGGTGGTTCTGGTGGTGATCGTGAGCGTGCTGGCGACGCTGTCGGTCGTCTCGGGGCTGAAGAAGGGGATTCGGCTGCTGAGCGAATGGAACATCCATCTCAGCATGATTCTGTTCGCGTTCTTCATCATTGCTGGGCCCACGCTCTTCCTGCTGACCACCTTCGGCAAGACGATCGGCGGCTATCTGCTCCACATGATCCCGATGGGGCTGTGGGTCAATACCGATCCCAGTGACCAGTGGCAGAGCTGGTGGACCCTGTTCTATTGGGGCTGGTGGCTCTCCTGGGGCCCGTTCGTGGGCATGTTCATCGCGCGGATCTCCTACGGTCGCACCATTCGGCAGGTGCTGCTCGGTGGCATGGCGGCGTCGCTGCTGGCGGCCGGAGCCTGGATCGCCATCTTCGGTGGCACTGCGCTGCACCTGCAGTTCTTCGCCGGCGTCGATCTGGCCAACCTGGCGTCGAAGGATCTCGCCTCGGTGCTGTTCCACACCATCGACTCCGTCGCCGGTGGCGCGCTCGGCACCACCATGATCGGCATGGCGACGCTGATGATCATCACCTGGTTCGTCACTTCGGCCGACTCGGGAACCCTGGTGATCTGCACCATCCTCTCCCGCGGGGAGGCGCATCCGCCGCAGCTGCAGCGTGTCTTCTGGGGGCTTTTCCTCGGTGCGACCTCTGCCGTCCTGCTGGTCGCCGGTGGGCTGCAGGCGCTGCAGACCGCGGCCATCGCCTCCGCGCTGCCTTTCTCGGTGGTACTGCTGCTGATGTGTTTCTGCCTGTTCAAGGCTCTGATCGAGGACGGCCGCAGTCCCAGCCCGAAACGCTACGCATCCTCGCAGCAATGACCACATCACGTTCACCTTGGAGGCAATGATGAAGTTCTCTCTCTTTCTGCACATGGAACGCTATCAGGACAAAGAGTACCGGCAGCTGTTCGAGGAGCTGTGCGAACTGGCCCAGATCGCCGAGCAGGGCGGTTTCGACAAGATCTGGATCGGTGAACATCACGGCATGCAGTACACGGCGTCGCCCAGTCCGAGCCAGCAACTGGCCTACCTGGCGTCCAAGACGTCGCGGATCCGGCTGGGCGCCGGCACCTACATCGCGCCGTTCTGGGATCCGCTGCGCCTGGCCGGCGAAGCCGCCATGCTCGATGTGATCAGCAACGGCCGTCTCGAGTTCGGGATCGCGCGCGGTGCCTACCAGTACGAGTTCGACCGCCTGGTGCCCGGCATGAAGGCCTCGGAGGGCGGTGCCGCGCTACGTGAGATGGTGCCGGCGATCAAGGCGTTGTGGCAGGGCGACTACGCCCATGAGGGCGAGGTCTACCAGTTTCCTACCAGTACCTGCGTGCCCAAGCCCCAGCAGTCGATGCCACCGATGTGGATCGCGGCGCGCGATCCCAGCTCGCACGAGTTTGCGGTCGCCAATGGCTGCAATGTCATGGTCACGGCGCTGATGAAGGGGGACGAGGAGGTGGCCGACCTGGCGGACAAGTTCGCTACTGCCTGCGCCAAGCATCCTGAGGTGCCGCGGCCTGAGCTGATGCTGCTGCGCCACACCTATGTCCACGAGGAAGACGATCCGGAGGGCTGGAAGGTCGGTGCCGAAGGGCTCAACCGCTTTTATCGCCACTTCCTTGGCTGGTTCAAGAACGAGTCGCCGGTGACCGATGGCTACATGCCCCCGGTCAGCCCCGAGAGCGTGGCCGACAACCCTGAATTCACCCTTGAGAGCCTGCATCGCAACATGATGGTGGGGACGCCGGACGCCTTGACCGAGCGCTTGCGCTATTACGAGTCCCTGGGCATTACCGAGTACAGCTACTGGACCGACAATACCCTGTCGTTCGAGGAGAAGAAGCGCTCGCTGGAACGCTTCATTCGCGACGTGATGCCGCGCTTCGCGGCCTAGCGGGCCAGCGCCCGGGCTCGGTTGCACGGGCGCGGGGTGTCGTGGCCGCCGATGGGCCGCGACACCCGCTCTCGATCTGATCACGCGGCTGGTGCAGGAGGGCGGCTCGTCGGGGGCGTTCGAGCTCATCGATGGCCCGCATACCGATTATCGATGCCTTCAATTTTCCGTCACACTTTCGTGATTATATCCTTGCTGCCAATCCCCCCAGTACCTCTCTTGCAAGGAGACGCAGCGTGAAAATCTCAGGGCGCATCAAGGCGTTGATCATCATGGCCGTGGCTATCTACGTGGTTGCCCACGTAGTGCGTGTCATGGTGATGATGCTGGCGCGCCCGGCCATGCTGCGTCTGCCGGCCCGCGAGGCGCGGCCGCGCCCGGCCATGCTGCGTCTGCCGGCCCGCGAGGCGCGGCCGCGCCTGACCAGCGCCGAGCGCAAGGCCCTGAAGTCTTGCTCACGTTGCTGAAGCCGTTCTGCTCGCACTGTTGAAGATATGGCGTTGATCGCTCTGCGCTCGCCGACTTTTTGATCATTCGCCGAGTGCTGGCTGGCGCTCGCTGCGGGCGCTGGCCAGCAAGGCGGAATCGGAAGGCGAAACCGGCAGGTGAAACAGCGAGATAAAAAAATGCCCGCACTCATGGAGCGCGGGCATTTTTCTGTGGCTTGTTGGTGCGCCTGGGCAGCCGGTTTACTTGTTGGGCTGCTTGGTCACGCGCAGGTAGGGCTTCTTCTCGTCCCAGCCGTTGGGGAACAGCTCCTTGGCTTTCTCGTTGTCGATCGACGGCACGATGATGACGTCGTCGCCATCCTGCCAGTTGACCGGGGTGGCGACCTTGTAGCCGTCGGTCAGCTGCAGGCTGTCGAGTACGCGCAGGATCTCGGAGAAGTTACGTCCGGTGCTGGGCGGATAGGTGATGGTCAGGCGCACTTTCTTGGCCGGATCGATGATGAATACCGAACGCACGGTGTTGGTGCCGCTGGCGTTGGGGTGGATCATGCCGTAGGCCTCGCTCACCGAGCGGTCGGCATCCGCCAACAGCGGGAAGTTGAGGCCGCAGCCCTGGGTTTCCTCGATGTCGCCGACCCAGCGCTGGTGGTCGTCCAGCGGGTCGACCGAGAGACCGATCGCTTTGGTGTTGCGGCGCTCGAACTCCGGCTTGAGGCGCGAGACCTCGCCGAGTTCGGTGGTGCACACCGGCGTGAAGTCGGCCGGGTGGGAGAACAGGATGACCCAGCTGTCGCCGGCCCACTGGTGGAACGAGATCGGCCCTTCGGTGCTCTCCTGGGTGAAGTCCGGGGCGGTATCGCCGAGCTGTAACGCCATGACACTCTCCTGTTTGCCTGTTGACCTGGGGTGGCCGTGAAGCCGGAATCGGACGCTCATCATGACGCAGCGCCGAGAAGGTGTGAAACAACCGCTGGCGCTAACGACATGCCCGACATCCCGGGCGGCGGCGCCGGCCCGGGATGTCGTTCTCTATATGAAGTGGTAGCGCTGTCGGTGTTTCTCAAGCCCCTGGCCGGATTCTGCGTGGCATCAGCGCTTGTGCGCCTGGCGCAGCTGCTCGCGGCGGTAGTCGCCCTGGCGTTCGAGCATCCAGCCGGGGTACTCGGCGGGCAGGGCACTGACCTGATCGAGCCGCGCCAGCTCGTCGTCGCTCAGCGTGACCTGGGTCGAGGCGATGTTGTCGTCGAGCTGATCGAGCCGCTTGGCGCCGACGATCACGCTGGTCACACGCGGCTGGTGCAGTAGCCAGGCCAGGGCGATCTGGGCCACCGAGACGCCCTTGGCGTCGGCGATCTCGCGCATGGTGTCGATGCAGTCGAAGCCGCGTTCGCGGTCGACCGGCGGGAAGTCGAAGGTGGTACGGCGGTTGCCGGCCTGGGCCTCGCCGTCGCGTGAGTACTTGCCGCTGAGCAGGCCGCCCGCCAGCGGGCTCCACACCATCAGCCCCAGATCCTCGCTCTCGAGCATGGGGATCAGCTCGCGCTCCAGGTCGCGTCCGGCCACGGTGTAGTAGGCCTGCAGCGATTCGAAGCGGTGCCAGCCGTTGCGCTGGGCGATCCCCAGCGCCTTCATGATCTGCCACGCGGCCCAGTTGGAGACGCCGACGTAGCGCACGTGCCCATGCTCGACCAGCGTGTGCAGGGCGCGCACGGTCTCCTCGATCGGCGTGGCGGGATCGAAGCCATGGATCTGGTAGAGGTCGATATGGTCGAGCTGCAGCCGTTTCAGGCTCGCCTTGACTCCCTCCATGATGTGGTAGCGCGAGGCGCCGCGGTTGTTGACCCCGGTCGAGCGGTAGGGGTCGTCGGTGCCGGTGGGGCCGAACACCTTGGTCGCGACCACCACATCGTCACGCGCCACGCCGAGGTTCTTGAGCGCCTGGCCGGTGATCACCTCCGACTGCCCCTGGGAGTAGACATCGGCGGTATCGATGAAGTTGATGCCGGCGTCGAGCGCGCGACCGACCAGCTTGTCCGCGTCCGCCTGCTGTAGATCGCCGATCTGGCGCCACATGTCACCGTCGCCGCCGAAGGTCATGGTGCCGAGACAGAGTTCGGAGACGAACAGGCCGGTATTGCCGAGCTTGCTGTAACGCATGGGGAGAGCTCCTGACACGAGAATGAAGGGCGCGACGTCGAGCGTCGCCGCTGCCACCCCAGTATGGTCAAGCCCGGGCGCGGAGACTGGCTCGATCCGGTCGGATATTTGCTCAAAACTCTTTGTCGTCTTGATGGCCGCCACACCGGCTTTCGGCTTGGCGTAAGCTGTCCCTGGCGCGACAGAACAGGAGGGGAGAGCCGTGCGGCTTTATCGGATGGGAGAGATGGCGATGTCGGCACGCCAGGAGACGGCTGCTGCGAACGCCCAGGCGCTGCGCCAGGAGCTGATCGAGTTGCTCGATCGTCTGACCCGTGGGCGCCAGGGCAAGTTGCCCACGGCGATCCCCGGGCTCGGCATCAATCGGTTCGATGCGCCGCAGCCGCCGCGCCACGTCATTCACGACCCGGTCTTCAGCGTGATCGCCCAGGGCGCCAAGCAGCTGGCGGTGGGGGAGACGCTGTTCGAGTACGACCCCATGCACAGCCTGCTCGCCGCGGTCGATATGCCGGTGCTGGCCGAAGTCACCCAGGCCAGCCGCGAACGCCCCTATCTGGGGCTGCGCCTGGATCTGGATCTCGAGTGCATCGGTGAGCTGCTGCGCGATCCCGGGCTACCCGCCATCGCCACCGGCGAGACTGCGGGCGGGCTCAGCGTGAGCGACCTGGAAACACCGCTGCTGGAGGCCTGCGTGCGCCTGCTGCGGCTGCTCGAGACGCCAGCGGACATCGCCGTCCTGGCACCGATGCTGCGGCGGGAGATCTTCTATCGCCTGCTGCGCGGTGAGCAGGGCGCACGACTGGCGCAGATCGCCAGCCAGGAGAGCCACGCTCACCGGGTGGCAGCGGCGGTGCGGCGGCTGCGCGAGCGTTACGCCGAGCCATTGACGATCACCGAGCTGGCCGCCGGCGTGCACATGAGCGTGTCCGCCTTCCATCATCACTTCAAGGCGGTCACGGCGATGAGCCCGCTGCAGTATCAGAAGCGGCTGCGGCTGCAGGAGGCGAGGCGATTGCTGCTGGGCGAGGGGCTGGAGGTGACGCTGGCGGCGCAGCGCGTGGGCTATGCCAGCCTGTCCCAGTTCAGCCGCGAGTATCGACGCTGCTTTGGACTGTCGGCGCAGCAGGACCGCCAGCGCTGGCGTCGCGGTGAGCGGAGTCAGTCGGTCGGGGCCGCTGCCCCCAGGTAGTGCTTGCGCCAGTAGCGCACGTCCAGCGACGAGACCGTCACCGTGCGGCCGCTGCCGGGGGCGTGGATCATCTGGCGGTGGCCCATGTAGATGCCGACATGGGTGGCGCGGTTGCCGCCGCCGAAGAACAGTAGATCGCCGGGGCGGGCGACGTCGATCTCGGGCAGGGCGTGGTACTGCTGGTTGGCGGTGCGTGGCAGCTGTACGCCGATCTTGGCGTAGGCCATCTGCACCAGCCCCGAGCAGTCGTAGCCGGCGGGGGTGCTGCCACCCCAGCGGTAGGGCGTGCCGAGGGCATTCTTGGCTGCCGCCATGACCAGGATGCGCGAGATCGAAAGGTTGTCGCCGTCGATCGCCGGGCCGCTGTCGCGGGTGACGATCGCCTTCTGGGTGCTGCAGCCGGCAGCGAGTAGCAGCAGAGTGCAGAGCAGTAGCCAGCCTAAGGTTCGCACAGGGGCCTTGATGGATGTGCCACTCGGGGTTGTCGCAGAACAGCGTGTCGCGGGTGTCGCCATGCCTACTCGTCTCGCGCCGGTTTGTCAGGAGTGTAGAGCAGGCCGCGGGCAGGCAACAGCGCGTTGCCCCTGCCCGGTTGAGACGCGGGGGTACGCTCCCCATCTCTCTACGACAGGCCTGCAAGGCTATAGGTTTTCAAGGCTATAGGTTTCAAAACTATAGGTTTTCAAGCACCAGATGCTGTCGTCGCGAACGGCATTCAGCCCGGTCGCGCCGCGCATGCATCATTATCGATCATACACAGCAGGAGAGTGCCCATGAGTATCGCCGAAGACCAGGTGCCGGGCGTCGAGCCCGCCACTGCCGAGAGTCAGGGTTTCGTGTTCAACCACACCATGCTGCGGGCCAAGGACCCCAAGGTCTCGCTGGCGTTCTACACCCGGGTGTTCGGCATGCGCCTGCTGCGCAAGCTCGACTTCCCGGAGATGCAGTTCACGCTCTACTTTCTCGGTCACGCCGAGGCGGGAGAGGTCCCGGAGGATGATGCCGAGCGCACCGCCTATACCTTCTCGCAGAAGGGCGTACTCGAACTGACTCACAACTGGGGCAGCGAGAACGACCCCGAGCTCAGCTATCACGACGGTAACGCCGAGCCCCAGGGCTTCGGTCATATCTGCTTCGCGGTGCCGGATCTGGCCGCCGCCGAGCGCTGGTTCGACGCCAACGATGTCGAATTCAAGAAGCGCGCCAACGAAGGCAAGATGCCCAACGTGGTGTTCGTCAAGGACCCGGACGGCTACTGGATCGAGGTGGTACAGCCCGCGCTCTCCGCCGGCCTCGGCGACTGAGCCGCGCGTGGCCGTGGCACTGGCTGGCGTCGCCCCGACGCCGGCCAGCCCCGATCTGTCGACCTTTCCGGCGTTACCCCGTCTACCCTTCGTTATTCGCCACGTGCTCACGGTAGCCGTCGATTCCGCTCCCTCGACCGGCCATCGACGGGAACCCATCTGCCCGACCAGCGTCTTATCATGGGATTTTATCGATGCAGCCCGGCGCGCGACGATCGGGTATGCTGCCAATCGTTGGTCCACCGAGGTCGGACTCGAGACGCAAAAAGGATGGGGTGTTCATGGATCGTAGAAGTGTACTGAAAAGTGCCATTGCGCTGGCGGCCTGGTATGGCGTGCCTTCGGCGCCACTGTTCGCAGCGGCAAAGGCATCCAGCGGTATCGCCGACGGCAAGTCGCAGGCATTCAGTTTCGACTGGCTCAAGCAGTACGCCGGTTCGCTGGCGGCGAAGCCCTACCAGAGCACGGTCGAGAAGTTGCCGCCGACGCTGGCCAACCTCACGCCGCAGCAGTACAACGCCATCGGCTACGATCCGGCCCACTCGCTGTGGCACGACATGAAGGGCCCGCTGGATATCCAGTTCTTCCATGTCGGCATGGCCTTCAATCAGCCGGTGCGGATGTACTCGATCGACCCGGAGACGCAGCAGGCCAAGGAGATCCACTTCCGCCCGGAGCTGTTCGACTACAGCAAGGCGGACGTCGATGTCTCCCAGCTCGAGGGCCAGGGCGATCTCGGCTTCGCCGGCTTCCGCGTGTTCAAGGCGCCGTCGCTGACCCAGCGCGACATCGTCTCCTTCCTGGGCGCCAGCTACTTCCGCGCGGTCGACGACACCTATCAGTACGGCCTGTCGGCACGCGGCGTGGCGGTCAACACCTATACCGACGGTAAGCGCGAGGAGTTCCCCGCCTTCACCCGCTTCTGGTTCGAGACGCCGAAGCCGGGCAGCACCACCTTCACCGCCTATGCGCTGCTCGATTCACCGAGCCTCGCCGGCGCCTATCGCTTCATCATCCACTGCGAAGAGACCCGCGTGGTGATGGAGATCGACAACCATCTCTACCCGCGTGAGACGATCGCCCAGCTCGGCATTTCGCCGATGACCAGCATGTTCAGCTGCGGTACCCAGCAGCGTGACATGTGCCTGACCTTCCACCCGCAGATCCACGACTCCGACCGCCTGTCGATGTGGCGCGGCAACGGCGAGTGGGTGTGCCGGCCGCTCAACAACCCGCCGCGGCTGCAGTTCAACACCTTCGACGACGACAGCCCCAAGGGCTTCGGGCTGTTGCAGACGGATCACGACTTCGAGAGCTACGAAGATATCGTCGGCAACTACCACGCGCGTCCGAGCCTGTGGGTCGAGCCCAAGGGTAACTGGGGCAAGGGCGAGATCCAGATGCTGGAGATCCCCACCACCGGCGAGACCATGGACAACGTGGTGGCGTTCTGGAAGCCGGCCAAGCCGGTGAAACCCGGCGAGACCTTCAGCTACGGCTACAAGCTCTACTGGAGCGCGCTGCCGCCGGTGCAGAGCGACCTGGCCCGGGTGCGCAAGACCTTCACTGGCATCGGTGGTTTCCCCGAAGGGTGGGCGCCGGGCGAGCACTACCCCAAGGTGTGGGCGCAGCGTATCGCGGTCGACTTCGTCGGCGGCGAGCTCAAGCACTTCTACGACGACGGGATTCCGGTACACGCCCAGCTCGACGTGCCCGATGGCAAGGTCGAGCAGGTCGAGATCCTGTGGGTGGAGGAGGTCAACGCCTTCCGCATCCAGTTCGACTGGTATCCGACCAGCGACTCCACGGATCCGATCAATATGCGCCTGACCCTCAACGCCGATGGCAAGACGGTCAGCGAGACCTGGCTCTATCAGTACTTCCCGCCGGCACCGGAGGATCGCAAGTACCCGGCGCACCCCAACGAGGCGAGCTGAGCGACGCCTCGGGCGGCTGATATCAGCCTGTGACATCCAGAAGGGCGGCCCGGTGGGGCCGCCCTTCTGGTTTCCAGGGGCTGGCGTCGTCTAGGGGATGGCGTCCAGGGGCTGGTGCGTGCCGTACGGTGCGAGGCGTGCAGGCCGCAGGCATTGGATTGGGCATATTGCGACGATCCTCCTGGTTTCTGAGTGTCTGTGATCGTTTTCGCCACCATTCGCGCCTGTTCGCCATCTAGGTGGGTCGAGTGACCGCTGCCAATCCGATGTGACCCGAGGCCTGGAGGCGTCGGCAGAGGAGGAAAATCGTGGCTTCCCCTGGCGTTCGCGGCCTGTAGCGATATCATCGGCGGCTTCGCGCGTAGGGTCGGCCGTTGGCGCCGGCGTCATGAAGCAGAGAGTCGAGGCGACGCATGAATGCAGTGGTTCTGGCCATCCTGGTGATGGTCACGTTGAGTCTGGCCCGGGTATCGGTGGTCTTCGCGCTGATCGTGGCGGCGCTGGTCGGTGGCTTGTATGCCGGCCTGCCGCTGGCGACGATCCTCACCGCGTTCAACGACGGGCTGGGCGGTGGCGCCACGGTGGCGCTCTCCTACGCGGTGCTGGGGGCTTTTGCCGTGGCGCTGTCGCGCTCCGGTATCACCCAGTGGCTATCCCACCGGGCGGTGGGCAAGCTGGCGCTGGATGGCAGCGGGCCGTCGCGGCGCAGCGTGATCCTGGGTCTGCTGGGCTGTCTGCTGCTGGCGGCGATCAGTTCGCAGAACCTGATCCCGGTGCATATCGCCTTCATCCCCATCCTGGTGCCGCCGCTGCTGGGGCTGATGAATCGGCTCAAGCTGGACCGCCGCGCAGTGGCCTGCGTGATCACCTTCGGTATCACCGCGCCCTACATGCTGCTGCCGGTGGGGTTCGGGGCGATCTTCCTCAACGACATCCTGCTCAGCAACGTCAACGCCAGCGGCGCCGCCTACGGGCTGCAGGTGCAGGCATCGCAGGTGCCACTGGCCATGGCGATTCCCATTGGCGGCATGGCGTTGGGGCTGCTCACCGCGGTGTTCTTCAGCTATCGCGGCCAGCGCCACTACGAGGATCTGCCCTATGTCGGCGAGAGCCCGGCCGATGAGCACGATCCGGCGGCCAGCGCCGGTGGACTGGCGCTATGGCAGAAACTGCTGCTGCTCGTGTCGCTGGCGGGCACGGTGCTGGTGCAGCTCTACACCGATTCGATGGTGCTGGGCGGGCTGTTCGGTTTCGCCGTGCTCTCGTTCACCGGGGTCTTCCGCTGGCACGAGCAGGACAGCGTCTTCACCGAAGGCATGCGCATGATGGCGCTGGTCGGCTTCATCATGATCGCCGCTGCCGGCTTCGCCAGCGTGATGCAGGCGACCGGCGCGGTCGACAGCCTGGTCGGCAGCTCCACCGCGCTGATCGGTGACCACAAGGGGCTGGCGGCGCTGATCATGCTGCTGGTGGGGCTGTTCATCACCATGGGGATCGGCTCGTCGTTCTCGACCATCCCGATCATCGCCTCGCTCTATGTACCGCTGGCGCTCAACTTCGGCTTCTCGCCGCTGGCCACGATCGCCCTGGTGGGCACCGCGGCGGCGCTGGGCGACGCCGGCTCGCCGGCCTCCGACTCGACCCTGGGGCCGACCGCGGGGCTCAATGCCGACGGCCAGCACGACCACATCTGGGACAGCGTGGTGCCCACCTTCCTGCACTACAACGTGCCGCTGCTGGTCTTCGGCTGGATCGCCGCGATGACGCTCTGAGCGCCGCCGAGGCTCATCCGGCGCTCATGCGGGGCACACCCGGCGTTCACTCAGGAGCAGGGGCGGCCGCCTCTGCCTGCACCTGACGGGCGATGGCCCCGGGGGTGGTCCACCATACCCCTTCGGCCTCGCGGTAGCCGGCCAGCTCGGTGAGCACCTCGCGCAGCTGGCGCAGGCGGAACGGCTGGCCCACCAGCCAGGGGTGCAGGGCGATCCCCATCACCAGTCGCTGCTGCTGCGACTGCGCCAGCAGCTCCAGGAACTGATCGCGGATCATGGTGCAGAACTCCTGCATGCTCACCCGGTGGGTGGAGATGGTGGGAATGTCGTTGACCTCCTGCGGGTAGGGGATCGACCACAGCGTGCAGGCGGTGGTGCGCATGGCGGTCGGGCGGTCGTCATGGGCCCAGTTGAGAAGGTAGTCGAAGCCCGCCTCGGCGAGCAGGTCGGGCGTACGCTCGCTCTCCGAGATCCAGGGTGAGAGCCAACCGCTCGGCGCCTGGCCCAGGTGGGTCGCCAGACGCTCACGGCAGGCGACGATCAGGCGGCGCTCGGCGGCTTCATCGAGCTGGCCCTGACGCTCGGCGTTGGTGTGGCCATGGGCGATGATCTCGTCGCCCCGCGCGGCGAACGCCTCGAGCAGCTCGGGGCAGTGGTCGAGCAGCGCGGTATTGGCGATCACCCCTGCCGGCAGATTCAACGATTCGAACAGTGCCAGACAGCGCCAGGCGCCGACTCGGTTGCCATAGTCACGCCAGGCGTAGTTGAGCACGTCCGGCTCGCCCTCGGGGGCCGGTGGGGCGATGCCCACGCCGCGCCCCTCGCCGAAGGCGTAGTGCTCCAGGTTGAAGCCGAGATAGACCGCCAGGCGGGTCTCGCCGGGCCAGTGGGCGGGATCGTGGTCGGTGATCGGGCGGTAGGGAAAGCGGCCGTGGTGGCGCAGAAGGGGTTGAGACATCCTGTCGGTTCCTGTCCGTCATGGGGCGCTGGCGCGGCGGGGGAGCGCCGGGGCCAGCGGATCTCCCCAGCGTAGCTTGCGCGTTGCGCTGGCGCTGCCCATTCGCGGCGCGGCACTGCTAAGCTGGACGAGGAATCCTCCTCTTCACGACAGACACCAGTCAGGAAGGTGGTATGAGCAAGAGCACTAGTTCCAGCAAGAACGCTAGTTCCAGCAAGAACACCAAGGCCAAGACGCCGAAACGCACGCGCAGCGGCGGCAAGCCGCTCGACGATCAGGCGATGGCGTTCCTGGAGCGCTATCTCAACAACGCATCCCCCACCGGCTACGAGTGGGAGGGCCAGAAGCTGTGGATGGAGTATCTGCGCCCCTACGTGGATGAGTTCATCACCGACACCTATGGCACTGCGGTGGGCGTGATCAACCCCGACGCCGAGTACAAGGTGGTGATCGAGGGGCACGCCGACGAGATCTCCTGGTACGTCAACTACATCACCGACAACGGCCTGATCTACGTCATCCGCAACGGCGGCAGCGACCATCAGATCGCCCCCTCCAAGCGGGTCAATATCCACACCGACAACGGCATCGTGCCCGGCGTCTTCGGCTGGCCGGCGATCCATACCCGTCGCCAGGGGCCGCAGGAGAAGCCGCCGGAGCTGGACAACATCTTCATCGATGTCGGTGCCAGCACCAAGGACGAGGTCGAGGCGCTGGGCGTGCATGTCGGTTGCGTGATCACCTACCCGGACGAGTTCTTCGTGCTCAATGGCGACAAGTTCGTCTGCCGCGCGATCGACAACCGCATCGGCGGCTTCATGATCGCGGAAGTGGCGCGGCTGCTGAAGGCGCGCAAGCAGAAGCTCGATGTCGGCCTCTATATCGTCAACGCGGTGCAGGAGGAAGTGGGGCTGCGCGGGGCGGAGATGATCGCCGAGCGGTTGAAGCCGAACGTGGCGATCGTCACCGACGTCAGCCACGACACCTCGACGCCGATGATCGAACCCAAGCGCGAGGGCGCCAACAAGATCGGCGACGGCCCGGTGATCTGCTACGCCCCGGCGATCCAGAACAAGCTGCGCGAGCGCCTGATCCAGGTCGCCAACGCGCAGAAGATCCCGTTCCAGCGTCTGCCGCGTTCGCGGGCCACCGGCACCGACACCGATGCCTTCGCCTACTCCAACTCGGGGGTGGCCTCGGCGCTGATCTCGCTGCCGCTGCGCTATATGCACACCACCGTGGAGATGGTCCACAAGCAGGACGTCGAGCATGTGATCGAGCTGATCTACCACACGCTGCTCGACATCAAGCCCGGCGAGACCTTCAGCTACTTCGAGTGATGGCCGGCGCCTGACGCCTCCCGACCCGCGCCGGCGTTATCGCCGGCGCGCGGTTCTCACACGCTGATCAGATTTTCCCACCACCGCTTCACCGACACCCACCAGTCTGGCTGCGTCTCGTGCTCGGCGCGATCGCCGCCGAGATAGATGGTGGCGGTGAGTCCGGCGGAGAGCTTGGTCCCCGGCGGAATGTCGTCGAGGGCGATACGCACCGGAATGCGCTGCGACAGCCGCACCCAGTCGAAGGAGGCGTTGACCGAGGCCAGCCCGCCGTTCTGGTTGCTCAGGCTGCTGTCGCTGATGCCGCGGGCGAAGCTGTCGACGTGGCCCCAGATCGGGCGACCGTTGGCCAGCAGCTGGACCCGCGCCGGCTCGCCGATCTCGATGCTGTCGAGCTTGGTCTCCTCGAAGTAGCCCAGGGCGTAGAAGCTATTGGCATCGACCAGGGTGAGGGTGTCGGCCCCCACACCGACATACTGCCCCGGACGCAGCAGCAGATTGGTGACATAGCCATCCACCGGGGCGCGCACCGTCGCTCGCTCCAGATCGAGTTCGGCCTTGGCCACCTCGACCTTGGCCTGTTCGACCGCGGCCTGGGCGGTCGACAGGGCGAAGCGGGCGTTGTCCTTGTCCTCCTGGGAGACGTAGTTCTTCAACTGCTGGCGCCGGCCGCTGGCGGCCTGGGCCTCGTCGCGCTGCTGCTGCAGGCGGTTCAGGTTGGCACGGGCATCGTCGAGGGCCAGCTGATAGCGGCGCTTGTCGATGGTGAAGAGCACGTCGCCCTTGGCCACTCGCTGGTTGTCGTGGACCTCGAGATCGTCGACCAGCCCCGCCACGTCGGTGCCGAGATGGATGACGTCGGCACGGATACGTCCGTCCCGGGTCCACGGGTCGTGCATGTAGTGGTTCCAGATCTCGGCCACGGCGACCAGGGCCGCCGCCACCAGGATCAGCGTCAGGGTCAGGCGGATCGCCCGGCGGAGTCGGTGGGTCATGGTCATGGTGTCTCTTGTCTCGGTCTCGGGCAGCCTGGCGTTGTCGATCAGGCGTTGTCGATCAGGTCTTGTCGATCAGATGTTGTCGATCGGATCTAGCGGTATCCCTGCCGGCAGCGGCGGGCGACCGGCGCCAGCACGATCATGGGGCGATCGGCAGTGCGCCGCTGAGCGCGAGCACCGCCCACAGTAGCAGGGCGAAGATCGCGATATCGGCCAGCACCGGCTGCCATAGCCAGTGATAGAGCCGCCAGCGCACGAACAGCCGCCGGATCAGCAGATAGAGCGCCAGCGCCAGCAGGACCGGCAGCGCCAGCGGAGGCAGCAGAAAGCCGAGAAACGACCACTCAGCGAACATGTGGATCTTCTCCCGTATCGGGCTCGTCCGAGCCGCTATCTGTCTCGTTCGTGCCCGTGTCTGGCGCATCCGGGCCGGTATTTGTCTCGTTCACGTCCGAGTCTGGCTCATCCGGGCCGCTATCTGTCTCGTTCACCCCCGTGTCCGGCGCATCCGGGCCGCTATCCGTTTCGTTCACGTTCGTGTCTGGCGCATCCGGGCCGCTATCCGTCTCGTTCGCGCCCGTCTCTGGCTCATCCGAGCCGGTATCCGTCTCGTTCACGTCCGCGTCCGGCTGGCTCGGCTCGGGCGCGGCCGTCGCGCCCGGCGTGGCGGTGGGCGCTGCCATGACTGCCTCTGCCTTGTTGGCGTCCTGCGGCGCCGGGGCCGTGGTGTCGCCCTGTTCCAGTGTGACACCGGGGGCCGCGCGCATCAGGTGCCCGAGCATGGCGATCTCGCCGATGCTGGCGATGGGCAGGCGGGTCTCGTGGTAGAGCCGCTCGACCCAGGCGATCGCCTCGTCGGCGAGCTGGCGCCAGACCGCCGGGTCGTGGCGCTGGCGCGCCAGCAGGCGCGTGCCGATGCCTGCCAGCCACGCCTCGATCGCCTCGCGGTGCACGCCCAGCTCCGGGCCCAGGCGGCGAATGCGCCACACGCACAGGGCCAGGGCGTGGAGGTCGATCGCCTCGCGCAGGGCGGTATCGCTGCCACCCAGCGCCACCAAGCGGCCGAGGCGGTCGTAGAGGCGGCTCTCCAGGCGCGCGCGGCTGGGCTGGCTGCGCTCGCCGAGCAGCCGCGCCAGCCCCTGCCAGTAGGCCGACATCAGGGTGCGAATCCGCTCGTGCGGCGAGCGCTGACGCATCACCGAGTAGGTGATCATCGCCACCAGCGTGCCGATGATCGAGGCCACACCGCCGTTGATATAGCGTGCCGGGGCGAAGGTGTAGGTCGAGTTGAGATTGAGCAGGGTCATCATGGTGATCGCGCCGGCCAGACCCATCGCCGACCAGCGCGGGTGCGGCGTCAGCAGGGTGCCGATGGTCACCGGTACCGCCACTGCCAGGGCCAGCAGCGGGAAGCCGTTGATCACCGGCAGCACCAGGAACAGCAGCACGCCGCCCAGTATCACCGCCGCCAGCGATCCCCAGAGAAACTGATAGACCACCGCCGCGGGGTTGGGCGCCTTGGCGAACAGCATGGTGAAGACCCCCAGCAGCATCATCGCCAGATAGCCCGAGTGCCAGCCGCTGTGGATCCAGTAAAGCCCCAGCAGCTCGAAGGCGATGAATACACGCAGGGCGTTGTAGCGTGCCACGAAGTGCTCGTTGTGGGTGGTGCGCGAGCGGCGCTTTCGCGGCAATGTCTCGATCCGCGCCGAATCGGGGGCGGCCAGGGCGTGGCGCAGGCGCTGGCCGTGGTGGAGCAGGTCGAGCACCCCGCCCAGGCGCTGGCGCACCAGCTCGGCGCGGGTACGGCTGCGCGGCGAGACCTGATCGGGGTCCCAGTCGAACGCGTCCAGTACCACCGGCTCATCCGGCGCGGCGGCGGGCTCGGCGGCGATGCGCTCGAGCACCGGCAGGGCCTGGTCGAGCAGCGGCGCCAGCCAGCGCTGGCCATCGTCGCAGGCGCGCAGGTAGTCCAGGGCGGTCTCCAGCTCGCGGATCGCGGTGATCAGCGCCAGGCTGTCACTGGCGAAACGGTCCAGGGCCGGGATGAAGTGGCTCAGCCGCCGGGTCTCCAGGCGGGTCAGCCCGCGCAGCTTCTGGAACTGCTGGTAGTGGCCCAGCAGGCGCTTGAACTGGCTGTCGCGCAGCGCCCGCGAGCGTGGCTGTGCCAGCGCGGCGAGGGTGTCGCGGGCGCCTTCGGCGAGAAACTCGGAGAGCGTCTGCGGCAGCGCGCGGCTGCCGAAGCGGGGCGCAATGGCGATATGCATCAGCAGCGCACAGCCGATGCCCAGGGCGGTCTCGCTGAAGCGCGCCTGGGCCACGTGCCACACCTGATCGACCCCGGTGCCGATGGCGGTCAGCGAGACCAGGGTCGCTGTATAGCCGCTGAGCATCATCACGTAGCCGAGATACTCGTCCTGCTCGAGCATCACCCAGTACATGCAGAAGGCCAGCCAGCCGCCGGCAAACAGCAGATAGAGCATCGGCTGCTGGCCGAACAGCGAGATCAGCACCAGCCCGACGATGGCGCCGAACAGGGTGCCGAACAGCCGCGCCACGCCGCGCCCGATGATGATGCCGATGGGCGGTGTGCCGCCGGTGAACATGACCGGCTGCAGGGTCACGATCATCACCGCCAGGATGGACCAGGCGGGCTGATAGAGATCCAGGCGCATGGCCAGGAACAGTGCCAGCCAGACGGCGAGCAAGGTCCTCAGGGCGAGCAGCCAGTGATCGGCGGGAATGCGTGTCATAAAAGAACCAGAGCCCGGACGTGTGCACACGCCCGGGCCAGTCGTCGATGTCTCGAAAAAGACGCGAAAAAGTGAACTAACAGTTAGTCTGCGAAGTATCACATCGACTACGACGTTTGTCTAGCGCCGGCCAGCGGATTGGGTCAGACGAAAAAAAGGCCACCGCACGGGTGGCCAAGGAGAGAGTGGGAGCTCCCTGAGAAGATCGAGTCGCCGGCCCTGCCGGCCGGCGGCTTTAAACGTGGTTACCTAGAAGCGGTAGCCGAGGCCCGCCATCACCACCCAGGGGTCGATATGCAGGGTGGTGTCGTAGGACTGCCCGCCCACCTTGGCAGTGGCATCGGAGTCGATATCGAGATACCAGGCAGCGGCGTTGAGCGACCAGTGATCGTCGATCAGCAGATCGACCCCCAACTGACCGGCGGCGCCCCAGGAGTCGTCCAGGTCGAGACTGGCGCCGGGTACGTCGATCTTTTCATCGGAAAAGTGGGTGTAGTTGAGACCCGCGCCGACATAGGGCTGGACCCAGGCATCGGTGCCGCCGAGCGGGTAGTACTGCAGCGTCAGGGTCGGCGGCAGGTGCTTGATCGAGGCGCCGTCGTTGCCGTTCAGATTGATGTCGTGCTTGAACGGTGCCGCTGCCAGCAGTTCCACCCCGAATTTGTCGTGAAAGCGGTAGCCCAGTGTGAAGGCGAAGTTGCTCTTGTCCTGGACGTCGACATCGATACCGAGGTCATCGAAGCGGCCGTTGTCGTCCTTGGGCGAGACCTTGGCCACCCCGAAGTGGGTGAACCAGTCGCCGGCGCCATAGGCGAGGGCGGTGCTGCTCGGCAGTGCGGTAGCCACGGCGACGGCAGCGAGACAGAGATGACGAGTCATTACGTTCATTAGCGTTCCCTTGTGCGATCCACAAGCACAGGTTACGCGGTAAAAACCTTATGGATAATGTGGTTATTTGTCGCAAAAGCAAACTTAGGCTGCGTACCGATCCTGGTTTTGACGCAACGCCGTCTCATCCCAGACGCTGTCTCATCCCAGATGGTGGGCGAGCCACTGCCCCGGCGGTCGGGCATCGTGCAGCTGCAGGCTCAGCCCGAGCCACGCCGCCAGGCGCTCGAGTTCGCCCGACAGCGCGCCCAGGGCGTCGGCGTCCAGCGTGGCCCCCGGCTCCGGGTGCAGCGCCAGCACGGCGAGCTGGCCCTCGCCGCGGCGCGCGCGCAGATCGAGTCGGGCGATCAGGCGCTCGCGATAGAGGAAGGGCATGACGTAGTAGCCGTAGCGCCGCTGCGCCGGCGGCACGTAGAACTCCAGCCGGTAGTGGAAATCGAACAGCCGCTCGGTGCGCTCACGCGCCCAGATCAGCGAGTCGAACGGAGACAGCAGCGCCGCGGCTTCGATCCGGCGCGGCACCCGCGGCGTACCGCAGACGAAGGCGGTATGACGCCAGCCGTGCACCGCTACCGGGGTCAGGGTGGCATCCTCCACCAGCGTCGCCAGCGCCGCGCGGCTATCCTCGGGCGCCAAGCGGTAGTAGTCGCGCAGGTCGCGTTCGGTGGCGACTCCGAGCGCCTGTGCGGCGTGGCGCAGCAGCTCGCGGTGTGCCTCCAGCAGGGTCGGCTCGGGGCGCGCGAGCACAGCGGCGGGGATCACCCGCTCGGGCAGATCGTAGAGGCGCTCGAAGCCGCGACGGCTGGCCACGGTCACCTCGCCGGCGGCGAACAGCCACTCCAGCGCCTGCTTCTCGTCGCTCCAGTCCCACCAGGCGCCGGCCGGCCCGTCGCGGGTGCTGAGTTCGCCGGCGCCGAGCGGGCCCTGGGCGGCGACCCGCGCCAGCACCTGGTCGATCAACGGGCGCTGCTCGCGTCCGAAGCGTGCCAGATGCTTGTAGATGCCCTGACCGCGGCGCGCCCGATGCATGCGCCAGCGCAGCGCCGGGTAGCTTGGGAGTGGCAGCAGCGAGGCTTCGTGCCCCCAGTACTCGAACAGGCTGCGCTGGCGATTTCGGCCCCAGGCGAGCTCGTCGAGCAGCGCCCTGGGGTAGGCGCCGAGACGCGCAAAGAGCGGCAGGTAGTGCGAGCGGGCGAGGGCGTTGACCGAGTCGATCTGGAGCACGCCGAGTCGGTTCAGCAGCCGGCGAAGATGGCCGCGGTCGATCGCTGTGGTGGGGGCGGCACCGAAACCCTGGGCGCGCAGCGTCAGACGGCGGGCCTGAGCCGGTGTCAGCGTATCCTGGGTGGGGGGTATAGCGGCGGGCATGGCGGCTCGCGTCGGCGACATATGGCGATCAGTCTCGTCGACGCGAGTGTGAAAGGCCAGCGACGCGCGCCGCCGGCCTGCCGAGGTCGAGTCAGTGACCGCCCTCCAGGGCGTCCACCAGGGTATCCACGTTGTGGCGGAACATGCCCAGGTAGGTGCTGCCTTCACCCTTCGGCGTCAGGGCGTCGGCGTAGAGGGTGCCGCCGATGGCGATACCGGTCTCCTGATGCAGCTGCTGCACCAGCGCCGGATTGCTCATGTTCTCCAGGAACAGCGCCTTGGCGTGGTTGTGCTCGATCTGCTGGATCAGTTCGGCCATGTCGCTGGCGCTGGGTTCGGCCAGGGTGTTGAGCCCTACCGGCGCGAGCAGCTTGAGGCCGTAGGCGTGAGCGAAGTAGCCGAAGGCGTCGTGGCTGGTGATGATCAGCCGATCGGCTTCGGGAATCTTGGCCAGACGCTCGCGGGTTTCGGTATCGAGCACCTTCATCTGCTCGATATAGCGTTCGGCGTTACGGCGGTAGTCGTCGGCGTGGCTGGGGTCGACCTTGATCAGACCGTCGCGGATATTGCGCGCGTACTGTTCGCCGTTGCGCAGATCCTGCCAGGCATGGGGGTCGAGATTACCGTGGTGGTGATGTCCGGCTTCGGCGTGATCGTGATCGGTATCGCCATGGTCGTGGTCATGGTCGGCATCGCCGTGGTCATGGTCATGCTCGTGGTCGCCGTGGTCGTGGTCGGCGTCGCCATGGTCGTGATCGGCGTCATGATCCGCGACTTCCTCGTCGTGGTGGCCGTCGAACGCCAGCGGTTGGATGCCGCGGCTCGCCACCACCACATCGCCCTGATAGCCGCTGGCCTCGATCAGGCGGTCGATCCAGCCCTCGAACTGCAGGCCGTTGACCACCACCAGATCGGCCTTGGCCAGCGACTGGGCATCGGAGGGCTTGGGCGAGAAGGCGTGGGCATCGCCGTTGGGACCGACCAGCGAGGTTACCGCGACATGGTCACCGCCGATGGTCGAGACCATGTCGTCGAGGATGCTGAAACTGGTGACCACGTCGAGCGGCTCGTCGGCGTGGGCCGGGCCGAGCAGGGCAAGACCCAGGGTGCCGGCGATCAGCCCCTGGCGCAGGGCGGCTGAGAGTGAGAGACGGGACATCGCGACTTCCTCCTTCTTTGTTTTCGTGACGAGTGTGGGTGTGACGAAGCGTGTGACGTGACGACCCCGGGCGCTGATGCCTGCCCGGGCAAGATGGCCAGACGAGATGGCTCAGCCATGCGCATCCGGCGGCAGAATCGGCTGCACCCGGCGGCGCCAGCGCGCGAAGACGCTGTGGTAGCGGCCGAACAGCGCGGAGAGCAGATAGATCGCCCCCGCCAGCAGAATGATGCAGGGCCCGGAGGGCAGGCCGGCGTGATACGACAGCAGCAGCCCGCCGACGCTGGAGAGCATCCCGATCGCGATGGCCAGCCCCATCAGCCCCTCGAGGCGCGTCGACCAGAAGCGCGCCGCGGTGGCCGGCAGCATCATCAGCCCCACCGCCATCAGCGTGCCCAGGGTCTGGAAGCCGGCGGTGAGATTGAGCACCATCAGCCCCAGGAAGAGCCCGTGCACCGCGCCGCCGCGAATCCCCTGGCCGCGCAGGAACAGCGGGTCGAGACACTCCACCACCAGGATGCGGAAGATCGCCGCGAGCACCACCAGGGTGACGCTGGAGACACCCACGATCAGCCATAGCGCGGTGGTGTCGACGGCCAGGATCGAGCCGAACAGCACATGGGTGAGGTCGACGCTTGAGCCGCGCAGCGAGATCAGCATCACCCCGGCGGCCAGTGAGATCAGATAGAAGCTGGCGATCGCCGAATCCTCGCGGTGCCCGGTCAGGCGCGAGACGCTGCCGGCCAGCCCGGCCACCAGCAGCCCGGCGGCCAACCCGCCCAGGCTCATCGCGGGTAGCGAGAAGCCGGCGAGGAGGAAGCCGACCGCCACCCCGGGCAGCACCGCGTGGGCCATGGCGTCACCGACCAGGCTCATGCCACGCAGGGTGAGGAAAACGCCCAGCGGCGGGGCCACCAGCGACAGCGCCAGCCCGGCCACCAGGGCACGGCGCATGAAGCCGAAGTCGAGCAGCGGAGAGATCAGCCAGTCGATCATGACGTCGGCCCCTGAGTCGTCGCGGTAGCCGTCATGGGCTGGCCGCTGGGCGCCCAGGTCATGGTCTGTGGCGTGTACCAGTGGCCGTGGCCGCGGTCGAGGTGGAGCACCCGGTCGGCCAGTCGGCGTAACTGGTCGTGGTCGTGCAGCACGATGATCACCGACACGCCCTCGGCGGCCATGTCTCGCAGCGTCTGGATCAGCAGCTCGACGGTCGCCGCGTCGACGTTGGCGAAGGGCTCGTCGAGCAGCAGCAACCGGGCTTCCTGCATCAGCGTGCGGCCGAGCAGGGCGCGCTGGCGCTGGCCGCCGGAGAGCTCGCCCAGCGGTCGGTGCTCCAACGCCTGCAGCCCCAGGCGCTGCATCACCGCCTGGCCGCGGCGATACTCCGCTGGGCCGTAGCGGCGGAAGCTGCCGTGGGTGGGCCAGCAGCCGCTCATCACCAGCTCTTCGACGCTCATGGGGAAGGAGAGGTCCAGGGCCAGCTGCTGTGGCAGCCAGGCGCGGCGGGCGTGGGGCACCTGACACAGCACGCGACCGCGCAGCGGCCGCAGCACGCCCATGATGCCCTGTACCAGGGTGCTCTTGCCGGCGCCGTTGGGGCCGACCAGGGCGGTGATACTGCCGGCTTCGAATTCGCCGCTGAGATCCTCCAGCACCAGGCGATTGCCCTGGGCCAGCGACAGCGATTCAAGGGTCAGAATGGCGGCCATGCTCAGCCCTGCATCCCGACAGACCAGGCCGCGACCAGCCACAGCAGGGCCAGCGGCAGTAGGGTCAGCAGCATGCGACGCCCGGCGCCAAGCGACATCAGCGAAAAGTGACAGGGCCCATCCGGGCGGTGGCGGTGACGATGCGACATGGAACGACCTCTTGGATAGGTCGTGAAGGTTATAATATAACAAAATTGCTGCCAAGGAGAATCACGGCACAGTGACGACCTTGGCAGGCAGAAAAACGACTCGGCGCCCCCTGGAGGGCGCCGAGTCGTCGATGGTTTGAGCTTGCGAGACGGTATGCGCAGCGATCCGGCGGGTAACGTCGGATCGCTGCTGCGCGCCTCAAACGTCGAAGCGGTCGTGCATCATCACCTTGTGCCACGCCTTGGCGAAGTCCTTGACCAACTTCTCGTGGCCACCCTTCTGGGCGTAGAACTCGGCCAGCTGGCGCAGCTGGGCGTTGGCACCGAAGATCAGATCGCAGCGGGTCGCCTTGAACTTGGTCTCGCCGGAGTGGCGGTCGTCGAGGGTGAACGTCAGCCCTTCGTCATCCACTTTCTTCCACTCGAAGTCGGGTGAAGTCAGGTTGACGAAGAAGTCGTTGGTCAGCACGCCCGGACGGTCGGTGAACACGCCGTGCTCCCGGTAGGCGCCCTTGGCGTTGACGTCGAGCACCCGCAGGCCTCCGACCAGTGCAGTCCACTCCGGCGCGGAGAGACCCAGCAGGGCCGCGCGGTCGAGGAAGATCTGCTCCGGCGAGACGTGGTAGCGGATGTCGTCGCGATGGAAGTTGCGGAAGCCATCGGAGACCGGCTCGAGCCAGCGGAAGGTCTGCTCGTCGGTCTGTTCGGCGGTGGCGTCGTTACGTCCCGGGGTGAACGGCACCTCGAGGGTGACGCCGGCATCCTGGGCCGCTTTCTCCACCGCGGCACAGCCACCGAGCACGATCAGGTCGGCCAGCGAGACCTTCTTGTTGCCGCTCTGGGCGCCGTCGAAGTCACGCTTGATGCCTTCCAGCACGCCGAGCACGTGAGCCAGGTCGTCGGGGTTGTTGACCGGCCAATCCTTCATCGGCGCGAGGCGGATACGCGCACCATCGGCGCCGCCGCGCTTGTCGGAGGTGCGGAAGGTGGAGGCGGCGCCCCAGGCGACGGCGGCGAGCTGGGAGACGCTGACGTCGGCACCCAGGATCTTGGCCTTGAGTTCGGCGATGTCACGGCTATCGACCAGTTCGAAGTCGACCGCAGGGATCGGGTCCTGCCAGATCAGATCTTCCTGCGGCACTTCCGGGCCGAGATAGCGCGCCTTGGGGCCCATGTCGCGGTGGGTCAGCTTGTACCAGGCGCGGGCGAAGGCGTCGGTGAAGTAGTCGAAGTCGTCGAGGAATTTCTCGCAGATCTTGCGGTAGGCCGGGTCGACCTTGAGCGCGATGTCGGAGGTCATCATCATCAGCGGATGATCGACGCCTTCGAGGTGGGCGTCCGGGGTGCGCGGGGCGTTCTTGTCCACCGGGGTCCACTGCAGCGCGCCGGCGGGGCTGCGGGTCTGCTCCCACTCGAACTTGAACAGGTTCTCGAGGTAGCTGTTGTCCCACTGGGTCGGGTTCTGGGTCCACGAGCCCTCGATCCCGTTGGTCATGGTGTCTTCGGCGTTACCCTTGCCGCGCGGGTTGTGCCAGCCCAGCCCCTGGGACTCCATCGGCGCGCCTTCCGGGGCGAAGCCGATCTGGTCCGGCGGGGTCATGCCGTGGGACTTGCCGAAGGCGTGGCCGCCGGCGATCAGCGCCACGGTCTCCTCGTCGTTCATCGCCATCCGACCGAAGGTGATGCGAATATCGGCGGCGGAGTCCTCGGGGATGCCCTTCTTGGCCGAGCCTTCCGGGTCGACGTAGATCAGGTTGGAGTTGGAGGCGGCCAGCGGCGCTTCGAGATCGTAGTCGTCGTCACCCGCTTCACCGGTCCAGCGCAGGTCGCGGTTGACCATCTGATCCGGGTGGCCTTCGAACGGGCCGCGCGGGGCGTCCTCGATCTTCTTGCCGTACCACGCCTCCGGTCCCCAGTAGGTCAGGGTGTCCGGCTCCCAGGCGTCGATGCGCCCACCGGCAAAGCCGTAGGTGGGGAAGCCCATCACTTCCAGCGAGCAGTTGCCGGTGAGCACGATCAGATCGGCCCAGGAGAGCGCGGCGCCATACTTCTGCTTGATCGGCCACAGCAGCCGCCGCGACTTGTCGATATTGCCGTTGTCCCACCAGCTGTTGATCGGGGCGAAACGCTGCATCGCTTCGCCGGCGCCGCCGCGGCCATCGGCGATACGGTAGGTACCGGCGGAGTGCCACGCCATGCGGATCATCTGCGGGCCGTAGTTGCCGTAGTCCGACGGCCACCAGTCGACCGAGGAGGTGAGCAGCGCCTTGATGTCCTGCTTGACCTCTGCCAGGTCGAGCTCGCTGAAGGCCTTGGCGTAGTCGAAGTCAGGATCTTCGGGATTGGCCAGGGGCGCGTTCTGATGCAGCAGCTCGACCTTGAGGCGATTGGGCCACCACTGATTGGTGGTCGGTTCGGAACCGGCAACGCCGCCCACCGAGTCGCCGGCAAAAGGGCACTTGCCGCCGATCTTGATCTCTTCACTCATGCTGTCCGTCCTTAAACGCTACTGTGTCGACTTCCGATATCTTTCAGGCACCGCGATGACGACGCGGCGAGACGATATCGCAATGCGTCGGAGCGGCACTGCGCCCGGCCGCTCGCGTCTCGGCGTCGTCGCCGAATCTTCAGCATAGGTAAACTTTGGGACCAGCGTGTGACGGTGGCGATAGTTTCTGACTACCAGCTCGTTTGGCTGACACCATGTCGCCGGACAGACGTGATGGGGATGGCTGGCGACAGGTCTTGGGGCTGACGCCGTGCCCGCCGGCAGCGTGGGCGGCGTTCAGGCTTTCAGCCAGCCGTAGAGCAGGCGGTAGAAGGTCTCTTCGCTGAGGGTGTCGTACTGGGAGAGGTCGCGGCGCTGACCGTACTGCAGATCGGAGAAGCGGTAGGCGCCCTCGGCCTCGATCACCTCCTTGACGTCATCCTCGTCGGTGGAGGCGTAGAGCAGCACGCGGTGGCCGGAGAGATACTGCTCTTCGGGCTTCAGGTGTAGCTTGCACGCCCCCAGGGAGAGGGTCTGCTCACGCAGGGTGAGCCGATAGGTCTCCTCGAAGCGGGTCAGGGTCTGGGTCGTCTCCGTGTAGTGGATCTCGACCTCATCGAGGTCGAGTGACTCGATCCACTGGGCGACACACTGCTGTAGCGCTTCCAGACGCAGGCGCAGATCCTCGAGCGCCTGTTCGAAGTCGAGGCGCCGCTGCTGGCCTTCGGCGACCGCCTGCTGGATTCCGGTTCTCAACTGCTCGATATCGGCCATGGATGAATGTCCGTGAAAGGGATGATGCCTGGGATCCGCGTAGATAGGGCCCCACGCAAAGAAGCCGCCCGGGTCGGGCGGCTTCTCGGCGGTACCGTGTTCACGCTCGGCGTGACCTTCAGGCGGCGGCGGGCTGGCGGTTGTCCGGCGAACGCCGCATTGCCGTCAGCGCGCGTTCCAGATCCAGCGCTTTGCACTTGAAGGCGCTGCAGTTGGCGCAGCAGACGTTGACGCCTTCTTCTGCCTTGATCGGCAGATGAAACTGTTGATGACCGCAGATGGAGCAGGTGAGATCCAGAGTGACTGTGATCATGTCCTGCCGCTCCCATGTTCGGCGCGTGCCATCTGCAACGACAGCGAGCGTGCCAGGTTGAGGGTATGCAGCAGGTAGTTGGGGGTTGCGATCTCCTGCTGGTGCCCATAGGTATCGATGAAGTCACCGCACTCGATGCAGTTGATCTCATCCCAGGCCTGATGACATTCAGAAGAAGCGGTTTGCGTATTTCCGCAGCGGGTGCATGAAATCCGGTGTTCCATGGTCAGCCCTCCTTGGCGTCGATGTCCGGTCTTCCTGACCGGTAATGAGTGGCGGCAATCCTTGCCGTCGTTCCCGATGTCCCTATCGGGTTGGCCACCCGGGGGTGGCCGATGCGACACATGCAGAATGGCATAGCGTTTCTTTCTGTACAAGAGTTGTACCAGGGTCGAAAGGTCGTAGCACTTATCCCAGGTTAACATTACCCTGACAACCCCTTGAATTGCTTGAACTATTCTTCGGGAGCAAATTGAAAGATCAACACTTTCAGTCATTTGCGCTCAGCAATCCGGAGCGGTCAACGGGCCACCCATAAGCTGTACAACAGCTGAGTTTACGCATATATGAAACGCGCTACGGTGCTCCCATGAGGCCACGCTGGCGGGCGCGCCAGGTGGTTGGCGATCGATAGAAGCGGCCACAAAGGCCGGGTTGCGGCTATGCTTGGCGTGTCATTTCCCGGAGCCTGTCGATTCCATGAGTTCTCTGAGCCAGCACAAGGCGTTCATTCTGCTGCTGACGGCGGTCTCCATCGCTTTCGTATGGCTGCTGCTGCCGTTCTATGGTGCGATCCTGTGGGCGGTCATCCTGGCGATCCTGTTCCAGCCGATGCACCGGCGACTGAACACGCGGCTTGGGCAGCGGCCCAACACGGCCGCGTTCCTCAGCGTGCTCGCCTGCGTGTTCATCGTCATCATCCCGATGTCGCTGATCTTCTTCTCGCTGCTGCGCGAGGGGGCGAGTCTCTACCAGCGGCTCGACCAGGGCGATATCGACTTCAACGCCTATGTCGCCCAGTTCCGCGATTCGCTGCCGCCTTCTGTGCAGGGCTGGATGGGGGATGCCGGTATTGGCAGTTTCGCCGATCTGAGCAACCGGCTCGCCTCGGCGCTGGAGCAGGGCAGCCAGCTGATCGCCCAGCACGTGCTGAGCATCGGCCAGAACACCCTGCAGTTTCTGATCAGCGCCGGGATCATGCTCTATCTGCTGTTCTTCCTGTTCCGTGACGGCCGCAAGCTGGGCTATCAGATCCGCACCACGGCGCCGCTGAGCGATGCCTATACTCATCGCCTGATCGACAAGTTCACCGCGGTGGTCCGGGCCACGGTCAAGGGCAATGTGATCATCGCCATGGTGCAGGGCGCGATCGGCGGGGTCGCGTTCTGGCTGCTGGGGATCGAGGCGGCGCTGCTGTGGGGCGTACTGATGGCGTTTCTGTCACTGCTGCCGGCCATCGGCTCGGCGATCATCTGGGTACCGGTGGCGGCCTATCTGCTGCTCAGCGGCGACTACGTCAGGGGCTCGATCCTGGTCTTCGTCGGTGTCGTGGTGATCGGGCTGGTGGATAACCTGCTGCGGCCGCCGCTGGTGGGCAAGGAGACCAAGCTGCCGGACTACGTGGTGCTGATCTCGACCGTGGGCGGGATGACGCTACTGGGTATCAACGGCTTCGTGCTGGGGCCGCTGATCGCAGCGCTGTTCATGGTGTCATGGTCGCTGTTTCGCTCCGAGAAAGAGGACGAAGAGCGGCCGCTCTCCGGTGGCGGTGAGATCACGACCGATTCTCAGCATCAACTACCGCACGCCGCGCAGGAAGCGCGACACGAGCACCGGGACGTCTAGNNCTAGACGTCCCGGTGACTGCAACGAGGGACGATGCCCGGCCAACCAGGTCGCCGGGCAGGCCAGTGGGGACAAGGATGTCGTTACACCAGGGAAGGCGTCGGGGACTGGTCGGCGGGCTGATGCTGGCACTCTCGCTGCTGGCGGGGTGCGCCAACTATGCCGGTATCTCGCCGCAGGCGACGCTGACGCCAATCAGCCGGCTGAGCGCGCAGCAGGTGCTGGGCGAGACCCCGATCTCGCCGGCGGCTTGGCCCGAGCGCGCGTGGTGGCGCGCGCTCGGCGACCCGGAGCTGGACGCGCTGATCGACGAGGCGCTGACAGATTCGCCGGATATCGGCATGGCGCGGGCGCGACTGCGGGCGGCCAATGCGGCGATTGCCAGCGCCCGGGCCAGTGGCCTGCCGAGCGTCGACGGCTCGGCCCAGATCTCGCGCTCGCGGGTCTCGCAGGTGCAGGACCCGCGCGGGCAGGGCAACTTCTACTCCACCACCCGCGAGCTGATGCTCTCGTTCGACTACGATCTCGATCTATGGGGTGGCAGGCGGGCCGCCTGGCGTGCGGCGCTGGGCGCGGCGCGGGCGCAAGAGATCGAGTTTCATGCGGCGGCGCTGACCCTCTCGGTCAACGTGGTGCGGGCCTATGTCAGCCTGGCCCACGCCTATGAGCTGCGCGATATCGCCAACCGCCAGCTCGACCGCGCCCAGCGGATCGATGCGATCAATCGCGAGCTGCAGCAGGCCGGGCTCGACAACCAGCTGCAGAGCCTGCAGTCCCAGGTCACCGTCGCCAATGCGCGGCAGACGCTGGAAGCCGCCGAACAGTCGATCCGCAGCCAGCGCATCTCGCTGGCCACGCTCTTGGGCAAGGGGCCGGATCGCGGCCAGTCGATCCCGCGGCCGAGCGACCTGGCGCCGGCGATCGTCGCGCTGCCGAGCGTCATCCCCGCCGAGCTGATCGGGCACCGTCCCGACGTGATAGCGGCGCGCTGGCGGGTGGAGGCCGCCTCCCAGCGCATCAAGCAGGCCAAGGCGAAGTTCTATCCCAATCTCGACCTGACCGCGATGGCCGGCTTTCAGTCACCGCTGGGGGACTACTTCTTCAGCGAAGCGGCGAAATCGGCCAGCGTGACGCCGGCGATTTCGCTGCCGATCTTCGAAGGCGGGCGGCTGCGCGCCAATCTGGAGAGCAGCGATGCCGACTACGATCTCGCCGTGTCGCGCTACAACGCCACTCTGGTCGAGGCGCTGGGAGAGGTGGTCGACGATATCACCACCCTCGACTCGGTGGCCCGCCAGCGTCAGCGCCAGCAGCAGGCGGTGACCAGTGCACGCGCTGCCTATTCGCTGGCCGGTGAGCGCTACCGCGCGGGGTTGGCCAACTATCTCGACGTGCTGAGCAGCGAGCAGCAGCTGCTCAGCGTCGAGCAGAGTCTGGCACAGCTCACCACCCAGCGTCTCGATCGCTCGGTGCAGCTGGTTCAGGCGCTGGGCGGTGGGCTGCAGCTGGATGCGGCGGTGCCCCATGCGCCCGGTGGCTTTCCGCAGGCACCGAATCCGGCGACGATGGCCAACGTGCAGCCGTAGATCGCCGGCGTTCGCCCCGCAGCATCACGGACGGTGGATCGATGCCAGCGATATCCGAGGCATCTGCCCCTACCTCAGGTCGGGACAGGCGCTGCGGCTTTCACTGGCGGCGCGGCTGGGCGGACTCTTGAGGCGGGCCAGCATATCGCGCAGCGGAGCCGGGCGGGCGTAGAGATAGCCTTGCAGGTGGTGCACGCCGTGGTCGCGCAGATAGGCGTTCTGGGCGGGGGTCTCGACGCCTTCGGCGATCACCGTCAATGACAGGCGCTGGGCCAGATCGACGATGTTGTCGAACAGGTGCTGCGACAGGACGTCTTCGTCGGCCATGGCGACGTAGCTGCGGTCGACCTTCAGGGAGTCGACCCGGAAGTGGCGCAGATAGTCGAGCCCGACACTGCCGGTGCCGAAATCGTCCAGGGCGATCAGGATGCCCATCTCGCGCAACCGCTCGAACAGCCGGAAGGTGTGCGGCGTGGCTCGGAACGGCTCGCGTTCGGTCAGCTCCAGCACCAGGATGATTCGCCCCGGAGGAAAAGCGGCCAGGAACTCACGGCAGTCGTCGAGCAGCCGCCAGTCGTGGCAGTGGGCGGCGGAGAGATTGAAGCCGATATGGAAGCCGTGAGGCAACTGCCCCAGCCGTGTCGACAGCTCTCGGCGGACCTGCTGCATCAGAGCCTGGGTCAGCGGCACGATGAGGCCGCTGCTCTCCGCCAGGGGAATGAACTGATCCGGCGGGATGACGCCCTCTACGGGGTGGCGCCAGCGTACCAGCACCTCGGCACCGTCCCAGCGGTCGGCGTCGGCATCCACGATCGGCTGGTAGTAGGGCACGAACTCGCCATCGCGCAGGGCGCGCTCCAGCTCTTCCGTAGGAGAGCGGCGCTTGAGCATGAGCCAGAACACCAGCGTGCCGCACAGGATCAAGAGACCCAGAATCGGCAGGAAATAACTTTCCAGCGTGCGATTCAGACTGCCCGGGGCCAGCGTTGCACGCAGCCGGAACGGATAGCGGCTCGAGGCGCGCTCGGAGACGTTATCGCTGGTGATCCACGGGGTGGGAGAGACGCTGCCATCGGCATCGAGCTGGTAGTCGCCGATCTGCAGCGACAGCGATAGATCGTTCCCTGTCAGTTGCAGCGCATTGACCACGTACTGGCCATCGATACCGGCCAGCACGCTCCCACCCGGGGTCGGTAGGCGAAACACGATCAGCGCCCGCTCTGGCGTGACCAGGTTGCCGGCCATCAGGCGCAGGCGCCCGGAGCTGTAGTTCTGACTCTGCTCCGGAAACAGCCGCGCGCCCTCCAGCGAGGTGCAGTAGACCTGGCCATCGCGGACGAGATTGAGCGAGCGTACGAACGGCGTCGCCATGCTCTGCTGACGCAGCGTGAACACTGCCGACTTGCACGGGGCACCGACCAGGTAGCGCACCTGATGGGTGGCCGTCTCGGCATAGTCGAAGATCGACTCCACCTTGCGCAGGGCGTAGTCGAAACTCTCCTGGGTCTGTCCGACCAGCTCGCGCTCCGCCTGCCACAGCATCAGCGGTACGCCCACCAGCACCGGCGCGAGCGCAGCGAGTAGCGGCAACGTGAACTGCCTTGCCAGCTTGGCAAAGCGGAAACGATAGGGGGTGTGGGACATGACGGCAGGTTGTTGTCATTTCGCCATCAATAGCACGTTGCCCCGCCGAGGGCTAGGCGAGTGAAAATCTACAGCCGGCATCCGCGTTTACGCTTGTCCCCGTGCCTCCGCCTGATTATGATAGGCGCCGCCTGGCCGGTGTAGCTCAGTCGGCAGAGCAACGCATTCGTAATGCGTAGGTCGGTGGTTCGAATCCACTCACCGGCACCAGGCGTAGCAAGGGCTCTAGCCCGCTTTCCCTCTGAATCACTTCCTTTTTATCCAGTATTTGGCACACTCCCGGTACACCACCGTTGAGATGCCCCATGGCCACGTTTCAAAAGCGCTCAGGTTCCTGGCGCGCGATCGTCCGCAAGAAAGGCTACCCCCAGGTCAGCGCCACGTTTGACACCAAGGCTGAGGCCGAGCGCTGGGCGAAGCAAGTCGAGACCGAGATGAGCCAAGCTCGGTTCGTCGACACGCGTGAGGCTGACGCTTTGACGATCGCCGCCGCGCTCGAGCGATACGAGCGCGAGATATCGGTGCACAAGAAGAGCTATCGCAACGAGCGGTCGCGGCTGGCGATCCTGGCTCGCGACCTCGGCCGCTTCACACTCTCGACGCTGCGCTCATCTGACGTCGCGCTCTACCGCGATCAGCGCCTCGAGGTTGCCTCGGGCTCGACTGTTCGCCGCGATCTGGCGCTGTTGTCGCACCTCTATACGATCGCGATCAAAGAATGGGGGATGCCGGTCGAAAACCCGTGCGCGAAGATCCGTAAGCCGAAGCTCAACGCAGACCGTGAGCGGCGCGTCGGCGACGGGGAGCTTGCCGCGATACTCGAGGCTGCCGGCGCGCTTCACACGGAGATGCCGCGGCTGATCACGCTGGCCGTTGAAACGGGGATGCGGCGGGGCGAGCTGCTGGGGCTGAAGCGTGCGGACGTGCGGGGTAGCGTCGCCTATCTGGCCGAGACGAAGAACGGGACTAGCCGCGCGGTACCGCTTTCACGCGCTGCGCGGGCTGTTGTCGAGGCGCTGCCGGCGAGGATGGATGGCCGGCTCTTCTCGTTGCGCCCGGATACGGTCACGCACTATTTCGAGAAGAGCTGCAAAGTGGCGGGCGTTGAGGGTCTGCGCTTTCATGACCTGCGGCATGAGGCGACGTCTCGCTTTTTCGAGAAGGGCTTGAACATCATGGAGGTGGCCTCGATCACCGGCCACAAGGATCTCCGCATGCTCAGGCGCTATACCCACCTCAACCCCTCAACGCTCGCGGAGAAGCTGGGGTAGCGCGTGGCCGCCCAGGGCGGCGCTTGGGCTCGATCTCGACGGCGCCGTCCTCCAATCCCTCTAGCCACTTCATCACGGTCACTCGGCGCCAGGCCCAGAGCCGCCCGATTTTGAATCGCCCCGGCGGTAGTGCGTCGCTGTCGCGCTTGATCAGGTTCGTAACGGCCTGCTGCGATTTGCCCATCATCTCTGCCACGTCAGCAGCATAGAGGATCTCGGGTTCATGGCGTCTCAGCATGAGCGCTCTCCTTGGCTTGACTGACGGCGGGCGCGCCATCGGTTGAATCGGTTCTGTATCATGCGCAGCATCGCGGCTGCGCTGGGGTTGCCGTCGAGCTCCGACCGGCTGGCGACGCCGCATGCGCGGCGCAGCCAGTCGCCGGCGTCTTCCTCGGTGTGTGTGCCGTCCGGCACGTCCGCGCCGAATCGGGCACGGGCGCGCTGGTCGAGGTAGCGGCGGAACGCGGGATCACGGCATAGCATGCCCGCGGCGCGGGCGAGGTGCTGGCTCATGCCACCCCCTGCGCCAGGCGCTCGGCGGGTCTGTTCATCTCGCGATAGATGGCAGCCATCGGCAGCGGCGACACCGAGTTTCCGCAGAATTTGACCTGCTTCGACTTCGAGAAGCGGCGGCCGTCGTGGCCATGCTCGATGATGTAGCTGTCGGGGAGCCCCTGGGCGCGGTATAGCTCGCGCGGCACCAGCATGCGCAAACAGATATCGACGATGACGTAAGGCGTTCCCTTGATCCACACAGTGACCAGGGCGAGGCGGTCGCGCGTAGTCACTGTGTCGAGGGGCTGCTCTAGATCTCTCGCTGTGCCCTTGCCGTAGTAGTTCACAAGGAATGCTGCGACGCGCAGCGCGCCGGCTTCGTCCTCCGGCGAGAGTGTGCATTCGATCAGGCTGTGATGCTCGCCGCCGGCAGTGATGGTGGCCAGCGGCTCGCTGGCCGCCGTGCCCACGCTGTGGCGCCGATGCGTCATCAGGTGTGCTGTGACGAGCTGCTGCTGGCTCCCCTTGTTGGTCACCGTGCTGGTCGGCCGGCGCAGGTCATGCCCGGGTGTCTCGTTGAATCCGCCGTTCATCTGGGCCATGTAGGCGGTTGCGATCGACTGGCCGCCGCTGCCGCTGGCCGTGATGGTGTTGCACGGCTGAGTGATCGATTTGCAGCCAGAGCCCCAGCGCTGGACGCCGCCGGGTTTGCCTTCGCCGTGGCCGGCTTGAATCATCGTCGGCGCGGCCAGCATCAGCTCGCCACGATTGGCGGTGGTGACCGTCCGCAGCGGTTCGCGGATATCGTGCACGCGATCGCTACCGACGTGCGTTGCCGGCACGATAAACGGGTCGGCGGCGCCGAGCACGAATCGGTCGATGCCCTTGGCGATTCGGCGCATGGTAGCGGCGGCCAGCGGCTTGGGGCGGTCGAAGATCGAGCGCGACGGGATCGACCAGTCGATGCACTCATGGGCAGCGCGATGGCGTTTCTGGCCGCGTTTCGGCTTGGCCGCGTGGCTCGGTGTCGGCCAGGTGATCGGCACGCCGTCGCACCGGGCGATCATGTAGAGCCGGGCGCGGGTCGTGGGCGCGCCGAAGTCGCACGCCTTGAGCGTGCGCCACTGCACGGCGTAGCCCATGGCGCGCAGACCGTCGACGAAGTGCCGCCAGTTGCGGCCCTTGCGGCGCTTGTCGGGCACCAGGAACTGACGCTCGACCGGCACCCGCTCGCCGCGGTCGGCCACGCGATTTACCTTGCGTCCGGTGGTCGGGCAGGTAATGACGTCGAGCGTGACGACGCGGCCGGTGGTCTTGTCGCGTTTGGCGACCAGCGGGGACCACTGCAGGATCTGTTCGACGTTCTCAAGCGTGATTTTCGCCGGGCGGACGGTTCCCGCCCACTTGTGCACCACCCACGACAGCGATCGGATAGCGCGCTTGCGAGATTGACCGCCGCGAGCCTGGCTGTGGTGGGTGCAGTCCGGTGAGGCGTGCAGATGGTTGACCCGCCGCCCGCGGACGGCTGTAACTGGGTCGACCTCGTAGACGTCGCTCAGGTAGTGCTCGGCGTGCGTGTGGTTCGCCTGATGCATGCTGATCGCGTCCGGGTCGTGATTGATCGCGATATGCACCGGGCGATTGAGCCCCATCTCGATGCCGGTCGATGCGCCGCCACCGCCAGAGAACAGGTCGACATTGATGCCGTCGTCGAAGTCGAGGCCGTACTGGGTGTGCCAGTCTTTCAGTTGAGTGATGGCGTTCATCGCGCGCCCTCGGCTTGACCCAGCAGCCATTCGGCGGCGGGCTTCAGGCATTCGAATTCGGTCGCCTTGCCGGGCCGCATCGGCTGGTGGTGCATTTGAATCAGGCGCTCGGTCACCAGGGCGACAAGCGTTAGCCGGATGTCCTCGGGGATTGCTGCCGGGGCGCGCGTGGCGACTGGCTCGCCCCGCCCGAATTGGTGGCACGCCTTCTTTTGGGTGCGCCGAATCATGCTCTCTCGGTCGTTATCGCACATGGCGGCCTTTCTCCTCTCGGATCGACTGGCAGTCGATGCACGTCGTCGCCCAGGGCGCGGCCGCTCGGCGCGCTGCTGGGATCTCTTCGCCGCACTCTTCGCAGTCCGCCGGCGTGTGCGCGGCGACGTGGGTGGCCACCGGCAGCCGGTGGCGCGCGAGAGAGGTGGCGAGGTGGTGCTCGATCGCGGCACCGGCGTTGTCTACGGCGTCAGCCATTGGTGGAGACCTCTCCCTTTGCCGCTTCGGCTCTCACGCCGCAGAACGGGCAGTAGTTGGCGAGCACGGTGTGCTTGATCTTTTGCCGCTTCATACCGCCCGCTTTTTTGGGCACCTGAACATCGCCAGTGAATTCCAGGCACACCCCTTCATCGAGCCCGCCATCTACCATCAAGAAGGTGTAGCCGTTCAGCTTCGCGTCGAAATCTTGGTGCCCTTCGGGCAGCTTCTCGCGAAACATGTCGGCCAACTTCTGCTCTATGTCTTTCCGGCAGTTGCATTGCATGGTCAGTCTTCCCAGTTGCTGAGTTCTTCGTCGGCGGCGGTCTCGGGCTCGACCTGGCCGCCGCCCGGGTGTGCCTGGCGCTCGCTCTCGGCTTCGCGCCAGGCGGTATCTGCGACCTGGCTGGCCGCGTCGTTGCCGACGCCGGTCTGGCGGTGGATGCGCAGCGCGAAGCGCCGGCACCATTCGTCGCGGGCCAGCAGGCGCTGGCGTTCGGCGTCTCGGGCGCCGCGGTCGACATACAGCTCACGTGATTTCAGTGCGTCGGGGATCATGTCGGTCTCCTGATCAGATGCCGTCGGGGAAATACTCGCCCTGCCACAACGGCAGAGCGGCGGGTTTGGCGTGCCGCTGGGCGGCGTCGCGTATCTGTCGGTGCTCGAGGTCGGCGTTTTCCAGCTCGGCGCGCATCTCTTCACTCGCGCGCCACTCTTGATAGCGCTCGATCTGCGCTTGTAGCTCCGCCGGCGAGGGTTCGCGCGGGGTCAAAATGCCCTTGGGAACGAGGCTTTGGCCGGCCCCCGGGGCGGGGGCCGTACAGTTAGTGACACAAGTCCAAGGGTCGGCGGCTGCGCCGCCTCCCGAAAAACCACCCGCCGCCGCACGCTTGGGGCGCACGTCCCAGCGATAGAGGCGGGTGAGGTATTCGGCCGAGCGGCCACGGCGGTCGGTGACCACCAGACCCTTGGGGACTTTGATCTCGTCGCCGTAGCGGCCGCGCTCGATGAGCCCACGATTCACCTCGCCGGTGGCGTGGCTTATGTCGTCGGCTTGGCTGTCGAGGCGATAGGCGGGGATCGACCACGGCTTGATCGGCTGCAGCTTGCGCGGCGCATTGGGCCCGCCCATCAGGCGGACGAACTGATCCCACTGGCCGGCCAGGGCGGCGGCGCGCACCTGGTGCAGCACCCGGGCGATGGACGCCCGCGGCTGGGTCGCTTCTTCCCACCGGCGCAGGGCGTCCGCCTGCTGCTCGGTCAGCCGGCGCACCTCGCGCCACACGGTGACGCTGGGTAGGCCCATGAACTGAAACTGGCGAATGCCCCAGGTAGCCGCCCACGCCTCGATGCGCGGGGCGGAGTCGGCGAGGTCGTGGCCGTAGCGGTCGAGGTGGTCGCCGTCGACCCCGGCGCGGGTGAACTGCTCGCCGTTGATGTTCTTGCTGATGTACTTGGCCACGTAGCCGGCGGCGGTGCCGCGGGCGCGGTCGATGATCTCTACCTTGAATCGCGCGGTGGTCTTCTGGCCGAAGCGGTCGAACAGCTCCTCCGGCGATTCCGCCTCGGCGTAGCCGCGTAGGGTCTCGGTCACCGCCTCGACGTTCTCGGGTTTGGCCCACACCAGCAGATGCCAGTGCGGCGTGCCGTCGTGGTGCGGCTCCACCACGCGGATGCCATAGATGCCGAGGCCATCGCGCGCCAGCGAGGCGCGGGCCTTGGCCCACAGCGCCTGCAGGTGCTGCTGGGCATCGCGCGGGGTGCTGCCGTCGTACTTCGGATTGCGCTGCGAGCTGGCAGCCAGCACCGGGTGAAAGCGGCTCGGCGTGGTCAGGGTGAAGAACAGCCCCACGTGGCCCAGGCGGTTTGCCTCGACCTCGGTATCGCGGATGCGCAGCATCAGTTCGGCGCGGCGGTGGTCCGGGTTGGCCAGCCCCAGCTCAGCCAGCTCGGCCAGGGTGTAGGTCTGGTCGTCCTGGTTGATTGCTTCGAGGGTTTCCAGCAGCGCGCGGTTGCGCACCTTCTGGGCGCGGCGGCGCTCGACCGTCAGGTCGCTACAGTAGATGCCGGCTCGCTTGTGCACCCGGCGCGCCTCGCGCATCACCTGCTCGAGGCGCCGCCCGGCGGCCCGGCGCAGCTTGCGCCGCCACCACTTATCGCAGCCCAGCCGGGCGAGCTGGGCCGCCGGCTTGAGCCGCGGGCTTGGCGGGGCGATGCCGTGCAGCCTGGCGCGCTCCCGTGCGCGGCCAAGCGCCAGCTCATCGGCTACCGCGATGGTCATGACCGGCGCGCGCTGCCAGCTAAACACCGCGAGCAGCGGGATGGTGGGGAGCGGCGGGGTCAACGGGTTGGGCGCCTGGGCGATCAGCATGGCCAGGTGGCGCGCCTGGGCGGAGATCGTCTCACCGCGCACCGGCGGCAAGCGGCGCGGCGGCGGCAGCAGCCCCAGGCGCAGGCGGCGGTTGTGGCTGGCGATGTTGCCGATGACCGCGTTACGCACGTCCTCGACGCCCAGGGCCTGCGCCTTGGCGTAATCGACGAGGGCGTCATCGTCGTGGGTAGCGTTGAGCGAGCCCACCGTCAGGCGTTTCTCGACAGTCGCCAGCCAGTCGCACCCGGCCACCAGCCCCGGCAGGGCGGCGTCGGATTGGCGGCGAATCTCGGCAAACGCCCGGCGCAGGTCATCGGCGATGCTCTCGAAGCGGCGGAACACGTGGCCGGGCTCGATCAGCCTGCCGGTGTGCCTGGCCAGCCAGCGGTTACCCGCGGCATTGCCGTGGCGCTGGGCGATCTCGACGAAGCCGGCGGCCAGATCCTCGGCCAGTGACGGCAGGCGATCAAAGAACGCCTGGCGCCACCGGTGGCACTCGGCGGTGCCGAAGCTGAGGGACTGCTCGATGGCGCTCTCGCTCACTTCGCCCCCTGTTCGATCAGGTCCAGCCAGTGGCGTGCGGCGCGGGTGTCGCCGTCATCCAACGCGCGGCGCGCATTGGCAGCCAGCGCCCGGCTGGGGTGGCTGCCCTGGCGCGGCATGAGCTGGCCGCGCAGGCCCTGGGCGTAATGGCTCATCCGGCCGATGGCGGCGCGGATCGCGTCGCGGTCGGTCTGGCTCATGCTCTCGATGCTGCGCAATGCATCGCGCGCTTCTAGCCCGGCGCTGGCTGCCAGCGCCTTGCGCTCGGCCAGCTTCAAGCCGGCCCACAGCGCGGCGAGGTCTTCGTCGGCGCAGCGGGCGTGCAGCTCGGCGCGCAGGGCGCCAAAGCCGGCGCGGCCATCCGGCTGGACGACGGATAGATGCGGCGGGGTCGTAGTGGTGACGTGCTGGGTTGCGGTCATGATCGGCTCCCGTCGGGTGTGGGTTACTGGACGGCCGGCAGCGGGCGGTGATTGACCACGCGCAACGCGCCGCGGTCCCGCGCCAGCTCCCGCGCGGCGAGCAGGTCGCCGACCGTGAACGGGATCGGCGCGCCGCCGGCGGTGCGCAGCACCACCACGTGCTCGGTGCTCGCGCTCAGATCGAGCCACGCCACCTGGTTGAGCGATTCCAGCTCGGCGCTGGCGTGCAGCGCGGCCAGCTCGGCCCGCGCCTCGCTCATCGCGTGCTCGCTCATCAGATGCCGGGTGCAATCCTCGAGCGCCGCGGCGCGGTCCAGCCCGCGGCAGTGGCGCAGCAAATAGGCCGTGGCGGCGTTCTGCGGGCCGAGCTGGGGAGCCCGCTGGGCAGCACGGCCAGCGGTGAGGGTGTCGATCGTCATGGGGTCACCTCAGATTTTTTGGGGGTTCAACAGCTCAGGGAAAAAGTCGACCGGTGGCTTCATCATCGGCTTGAACTCGTAGGGCAGATGCCCGGCGAAACGCCGCTGATACTCGGGATTCGGGATACCGCTGGGGCTGATCGTCTTGTCGACGACGTACTCGCCGATGCCGTGCCAGCCGCACCCCTCTCGGGTGCAGATCAGGTAGGTCACGCGGTAGTCGCTCAGCAGTTGCTTGGACGTGCGCACGACGCAGCGCGAATGGCACTCGAAGCACTCCCACTGGGGGCGGCTCGAATCGCGGTTCGCCGCGGCCTCACGGCGGGCGGCGGTCTTGTCGTCTTCGCTCAGCGCCGAGGGCGTGAGCGTCTTCTTGGCCACATGGGTGGCATTTCCGCACCAGCCGCATGCCGGCTCGGTGCACTGCTGGTAGGAGACGCCGGGCGCGCCCGGCATCAGCCGGGAGCGGCGCAGGCGGCTCGGCGATCCGCACTCGGGGCATGTCCAGAGGTTGCGCATTACCGGCGCCCTCTGACCGGCGTGAGATTGCGCGGGCCGGCGGCGCGCTGGGACATCAGGCGCATTCGGCGCCGAATCAGGAATTCGGCCGCCTGATCGGTCGTTTCCAGCCCCTGCTGTTCACGCACCGCCTCCAACACGCGATGCGTGTCCGGGTCAGCGGAGAACGTGATATGGCGTGAATTGGGCATGGTCACCTCTCGAGGACCTTGGGCGGGCCTTAATGGAGCTTCGGAATCGCGTTCGAGACGGCGATACTCACCGCATCGAACTCGTGGATATCGCGAACGCCGAGCATTTCCAGCGCCTCGCGCATGACCATCTGGCGCAGCAACGTGGCCTTTTCGATGCCGGTGTAGTCGACGAGCGCATCGATCAGGTTGTCCTCGTACTCGTCCAGGTTGATGCCGGTGCGATGGGCCTTGAGGCGCTTACTGTCCTGATGCATGGCTGCGGTTCCTTGCGTTACTGGACGGTCTGGTTAGTCGGTTCGGGGCGGGCGCTGGGGTAGTTCTCCAGGCCGCGCAACATCAGCATTCGCAGCGTGCCGGAGAGAGAGCGCATCTCCTGCTCGGCGAGCTTTTCGACACGGGCGCGCTCTTCGGGCGTCACGATGGCCATGATTGGGCAGCTACAGCCATGGGGAGATTGGCGGCGACGGGCTTGGGTCATGTGTTAAGCTCCTAAATGGTCTTAAAGAGGTGCGTTTATGGCGATTGGCTACATCGACGGTGTTGACGTTCCCGACTACGACGACCGAGTCAGCGCGGCCATCGAGAAGGTTCAGCCCCCGGAAGACCCTGATGCCTTCAACCCTTTCTCTGGCGACGAGTACCTCATGGGCATCGCCAACCGTGATGGCGAGGTGTACCGGGTCATTGGGGTTGGCATGACGGAAGGCATGCGGATGGAGAGGGAGCTGGCTGATCTTGGCCTTCGCGACGTTGTTGGCGAACGAGGGTCAGTTCGCGGACTTCAGTTTCTGATGCGCCTCGATAGCGATAGCTGACCGTCACATCGGGTAGGCCGCAGCCGAAAAGATCTTCCCCCATGCGTATGAGGTCGGACGGGTACTCAACCCTGGTTGCGGCCTTCGCCATCATGGCCCGCGTGCCGCTATGGCCGACGTGGGGGAACTTGGCCGGCAGGCCAGTGCTGGAATAGCCGAGAACTTCGATAGGCGGCTGGGCAGTCATGGCAGTGACTTCCTTGGCGGTTAGCGGTTAAAGACTGTACGACGGAGGATAGGGCTCGCTTTGAATCCCTGTCAACAGGATTGGGGAATTAAATGGATTCTATTGGGAGCCGGTTGCGCGAAGAAAGGCTTCGCCTCGAGCTGACTCAGACCGAAATCGGGGAGCAGGCGGGCGTGACCAAGAACACGCAGCGCCTCTACGAGGCAGACCAGAGAAGCCCCAAGGGTGACTATCTGTCCTCTTTGGCGTCGATTGGCGTTGACGTTCAGTTCGTACTGACCGGGATTCGATCAAATCCCGTTGGTGGGAGCGTTTCGGATTCTTTCGATGCCGCAGATGGAGCCCTCTCTGTTCCGCTTTACGACGTTGAAGGGGCGGCTGGTGCTGGGCGCTCGCTGGAACATGAGACGGTGATCGGGCACTTTCCGTTGACCGCGGAGCTGATCGCCCAGCTCGGCCTCGCCGATGCCCGACTCGCCGGCGTGCGCGTGCGCGGCGATTCGATGGAGCCGACGCTGTTCGATGGCGACTGGACGTTCGTCAATCTCGCCGACACACACTGGATGCCGGGCGGCGTGTTCCTGATCTGGGTGAGCGGTGAGCTACGCATCAAACGGGTCCAGCGTCTCGCCGGCGCGGCCATGCTGCTGATCAGCGACAACTCGCACTATCAGCCCGAGATGATCCCGCCCGACCGCATGGATGACGTCGCCGTGCTGGGGCGGGTCAGAACACGCCTGGGCGATATCGCCTAGGGGCGACGATAAAAAATCCAGCCTTGGAGTTTCTATGTGGTTTGCCGGTGTAGTCGTATGCATTGCGATCGCATTCGTGGTCGCAATCAACGGCATGAAAGATCAGAAACGGAAGGGCAAAGGCGGCTTCTCAAGCGTTGTGATTGGCTGCTTTGCGGGCGGCTTTTTCGGGGCATTCCTGCTGGTGCTGCTGGGTATCGCGTATCTGGTAGTTCATTGACGCATGCGGGTTAGCTACCTCGGGCCGGCGCTGGTCGTGCGTGACCATCCGGCCATCCAGCATATGCCCGTCAGCGATCTCCCGGCGAGCTGCTATCTCGCCGAGGTCGTGGCGGGTGCGGGGGTCGAGGGGGAGCTGATCGAGGGCGACGTCCTGGTCGCCGACGAGGGTCGCGTCGCCGGGCATGGCGACCTAGTGGTCGCGCGGGACGATGGCGCGCGGCTATGTGCCTACCGCGCCCACCGGGTCGGGGCCGATCTGCGCTTGGTACCGGTCGGCGGCGGGGCGCCGGTGATGGCCTCGCGCGTGTCCGGCACCGCCGTGGTGGTGCGCCGTGCCCGCCACCCCATCGGCGATGGCGAGCCCGTGGACGACGTCGATCAGACGTTGGTCGATGCCTTCGCGCCCTGGTTCTCGCTGCCGACGTGGAACACGCCTAGCCCGGCTGACGCCCGGCGGTTTCATGACTGCTGCCGCGACTACCTGCAGGACCACGGCGCTCAGGTGCACGCCGAGGTGTTCGCCGAGTCGCTGCGCGGCGCGATCCGCCGGCGCCACGGCGGGCGCTGGGATGACTACTGTGAGCGGGCGCTACAGCACCGGGCGCAGTGCGCCGAGGCGATCAGCGAGTATCTACACGACACGCAGCAGGCGCTGCGTTAGCCGCACCCACGCTCTCACTCTGACCCCTTGGCCATTCTCCACACACGTGGCCCAACGCCCAGCGGCAGTGCGGCCCCGATCAGAAAATAGTGATGCCCTGGCGTGTTTGCGTCACTCCATGCGTAGTCGCCCAGTGTGCAACGGCCGGAGTAGATCCGGCCATTCCATACCGAGTGATATTCGATGCGGTCGTAGTGGGGCGGCGAGTGCTTGAATCGGTCGATCCAGCCGCGCTCGAGCATCTGCTCGAGCCATCGGGCGTGGGCGGGGTCATACATGGCGGCATCACTGTTTACTGTTTACCTATACAGTATATTGCGACTCAGCGCCGCGCTAGGGGCTGGCGTCTTCGCTCGCCGCTTCGTCGTCTTCGGATACCTCCGAGCCCAGTACCTCGCAACGTACTCGGGTGCCATATCCGCTCTCGCTCACTGAGTCCTCGACCTCGGTGATCAGCCAGCCGTCGCCGTCGATCCCGGCCTTGAAGCCGCGCAGGGTGAGCGGGGTTTCGGGGGTGAGGTCGGCGCGGCCGTGGGCGAGCGTCAGCTCGAACTCGGCCTTGCCCCGGTTGATGCGGCGAAGCTCGGCCTTGGCGGCGTGCAGGGCGTCCTGCTCGCTGGCGTAGGTGTTGCGCAGATCCTTGAACTTTTCGCCTTCGCCAGCGATGACCACCTTGCGCTTGCTGCCGCTGGTGTCGTTCCAGAACGCGCGCACGCCGGTGTACGCATCGCGGTCGGTCTGGCTGTAGCGGTGCTGATCGCCGTCGCGGCGAGTGAGGGTGACCCGGGGCAGGGCGAGCCCGCTAGCCGTGAGCGCTTCGCCGGCGAGGGTGAACAGCATCCGCTCGCTCTTGACCGCGGCGATGGCGTCATAGCGCTTGCCGAGCCGGGTGAGGAAATTGAGGTCTGATTCGTCGGTCTGGTCGATATGCCCCACGCGGATGCCGGCCAGCGTCTCGCCGACCACCGGCTTGAGGCTGTGGCGCTTGGCGATGGTGTCGATGATGTCGGCGAGGGTGATGTTGTGCCAGCTCTGCGAGCGTTTGCCGGGCAGTAGCTGGCGCATGTCCGCGGCGCGCGCCCGGATGGTGATCTGGTCCGGGGAGCCGCTGTGCTCGACCTCGTCGACGGTGAACACGCCGCGATCGATCAGGCCCTCATCGCGCCAGCCGATGGCCACGTGCAGCGTGGCGCCGTGGGGCGGCAGCGCCAGGCGGCCATCGTGATCGGTGAGGGCGAGGTCGAGCTGGTCGGCTTCCTCGCCCCGCTGGCTGGTGATGCGCAGGTTGATCAGCCGGCCGTTGATGCGCGGGGTGATGTCCTGCCCGGCGAGGGTGATGCGGTAGCCGGGGCGGCGGTACTCGGGCGCGCGGTTCATGCATAGGCCCCGGCCAGGCGGGCGAGCGACGAGGTGCCGAGGTCGCCGATCAGGTCGGTGCGCTCATCGTCGACGTGCTCGAGCGAGAGGGTGAAGTCGATTTTGCCGGCGGCGCCGTCACGAAACAGCGTGCTCGAGGTCTCATCGACCTGGGTGATGACCCACAGCCCGTACTGGCGCCCGGTGCCTTCGACCAGCGGCCAGGCTTTGCCCTGGTCGGCCATGTCGCGAATGTCGTCGAGATCCAGCCGGCCGCCGGTGAATTCCGGCAGCAGGGTGCCGGAGAGGGTGATTTTGTCCGAGCCCGGGCCGACGAACTGATAGGCCGGGCGGTCGCCGACGCGGGATTGCGAAGTGTGGCGCCACTCGGTGGCGCGCTGCAGTTGCTGGTAGGGCACGGTTCGCGTCTCGAACACGAACATGCCGAGGGCCATGAGCATGCTGATCTCCTATGTCTGGTCCCGCGTCACTCTTGATCCCACATCGACGAGCGGCGGCGGGCGGCCTGCTGGCGCTGGGCGTCGGCCAGGGCGCGCTGTACCTCTTGCGCGACGTAGCGCGCGAGCGTCTGCTCGTCCATGCCTGGGCCTGGGGTCACATTGATGTCGCCAATGTGGATGCTGTAGTCGGCGGACTGCTGGCCACCGGCGGCGCTGATCGGCGGGCGGGTGTCGAAGCGGATCGGCTCGCCGGCATCGAAGCTGGGCATTGCCGCGGCGGGCAGGGTCGCTGCGCCCAGGGCGATGCCGGCACCGGCGCGGGTGGCGCGTTTGGCGATGTCGGCAACGCGCTTGGCCGGCTCGTCGCGCTGCCGATCGAGGCCGACATTCAAGCCGTCGACGGTATAGCCGCCCAGCTTGGCGAACACGCGGGACGGGCTGTGGATGTCGAGCTTTTCCTTGAACCAGCCCGTGACGGCACTGGCCAGGCCGGTGACGCTATCCTTGAGCGCGTTCCATTTGTCCTTGAGTCCATTCATCAGCCCCTCGCCGATCCAGCCGCCGAACTCGGCGAACACCCGCGACGGGCTGTTGATGCCGAGCACGTCGGCGAACCAGCTTTTCACGCTGCCCGCGATCCCGGTGATCGAGTCTTTGAGCGCGGTGACCTTGGTTTTCACCCCGCCGATCAGGCCATCCATGATGTCACCGCCGATGCCGGCGAGTTTGGCCGGTATCTGCTTGAACCCTTCCCACTGGTTAGAGATGTGATTCTTGATGCCATCCCAGGCGGTGGTGATGGTGCCGCTCACGGCGCCCCAGGCGGTGCTGGCGCTGCTTTTGATACCGTCCCACAGCCCGCTAAAGAATCCGCTTAGCCCGCTCCACGCCGCCTTGATCGCGCTGCCGAGCGAGCGCATCTCTTCGGGGATCTCGACGCCCATCGCTGAGAGGACAGTCGTGATCCCTTTCCACACCAGCCCCAGCGGCGACCAGTTGGCCAAGAGCTGCATGACGCTGCCGATGCCGCCGCTGAAGGCGTCCTTGACCTCCTGCCAGCGGTCGCTGAACCAGCCGGCGATGGCATCCCAGTTTTTGTAGATGAGGTACGCGGCACCGGCGAGCAGGGCGACCACGGCGACGATGCCGAGCACGATCCAGGTGATCGGGTTGGTCAGTAGCGCGAGGCCGGCTTTGCCGATCGCGCCTGCCAGGCCGATAAATCCGCGGCCGATGCCGACCAGCCCCTTGCCCAGGGCGGGCAAAATCTTGCTGGTGAATCGGTAGATCACGCCGCCGGCACCTTCGGTGCGCAGCCCCAACATGGCCATGCCATAGCGCACGGTGACGATGGGGCCAAGGATCGAGGCCAGCATGACCGTCAACGCACCGCCCACGGCGACCAGGGCCGCGAGGCCGGCGGCGGCCTTGAATAGGCCGCTGGCCAGCTCGGGATTTTCTTTGATCCAGTTGCCGATGCCCCGCGTGAGGGCGGTCACGTTCTGGATCAGCTCACGCAGCCCTCCTTTGTTGGTCTCCGTGATGCTGATCCCGACTTCTTCCCACGCTGACCCGAGCCCCTTGAGGTCGCCGCCGAGGTTGTCTTGCATGGTCTTGGCCATGCGGTCGTTTTCGCCGGCCGCGACCTGCAGCTTGGCGATGAGGTCATCAAGCGCACCGGTGCTCATCTGACTGACAAGCTCGGCCATGCCCGAGCCGGCCTCGGCGCCGAATATCTTTTGCAGCGCCTGCTTGCGATCCGCGTTGCCCAGATCCTTGGTGGCCGCGTTGATGTCGCGCAGGATGTCGGGCATGTCTCTCATCTCGCCGTCGGCGTTGGAGACCTGGACGCCCAGGTTTTTGATGACGGCCGCCGCTTCCTTCGACGGATCGGTGAGCCGGTTCATCATGCCGCGCAGCGTGGTACCGGCTTGGCTGCCCTGAATACCGATATTGCCGAGCAGGCCCGCCATGGCGCTGGCCTGCTCGAGGGTTAGATCGAGGTCTTCGGCACCGCCCAGGTACTTGACCGTTTCTCCCAGCTTTTCGAGGTCGACGTTGGCGCGACTGGCCGTGGCTGAGAGCACGTCGGCGACGTGCCCCATGGCGCCCTCTTTTTCCAGGTCGATCTTGAAGGTGCCGGCGATGTTGGAGGCGATGTCCGCGGTTCGGCCTAGCTCGGTGTTGTTGGCCAACGCCAGATTGAGTACGTCTTTCATCGACGACTGGATCGCCTCGGCACTCATACCTGCACGCAGCAGAAACTCCTGCCCGGCGCCGACCTCGCTGGCGCTGAACGCGGTGGATGAGCCGAGGTCGCGCGATTGCTGCTTCAGCGCCTGGAAACGCTCATCATCCGCGTTGAACCGCCCGACGGCCTGCACCGCGCTCATCTGCTCGCCATATTCGACGCCTGGGGAAAGCACACGGGCGCCGGCATAGAGCGCAGCGCCGCCGGTGGCCATGCCGGCCATGCCCGCGCCGCGCATGGCGTTGGCGCGGCCCATGCGGGTGTCGTACTGGTTCTGAGCTTGGGCGAGTTTGCGCTGACGCTCGGCGAGTTGCTGCAGCTTGCGCTTCTGCTCGTCGACCGCGGCGTTGGCCTGGTTCATCTCCTGCGTCAGTTTCTGCTGCGCCTGCCCTAGCTGTCGCGTGTCGACGCCGGACTGGGTCAGGGACGAACGTAACCGCTGCAGTTTTTGCTGTTCATCGCTGTAGCGCTGGCTGAGCTTACGCGCCTGCTCAATGGCTTTACGCCGCTCGGCCGCCAGGGCCTGGGTGTCGCCCTGGTTGTCCCTCATCTGCCGCGAGAGGCGTTTGATTCGCTCCTGCTGCTCGCGTAGTGCCTGCCCCGTGGCATTGGACTGGCTTTTCAGCGTCTTGAACGAGCTGACGTCTTTTTGGACCGCCTGCAGCCGCTTGAGTGTTTGACGCTGCTCTTTCAGAGCCGTCGACGCGGATTCGGTTTGGCGCTGGATCGCGCGTAGGGGGCGAGTCGCCTTATCGACGGCGTCGAGGATGACCTGCAGTTTGAGATCGCGCGCCATGGGTGTCCTCGGGGGATGAGCGTTTGCGGGCGCGCTCGCGCCACTCCATCAATTCGCGCAGGCTGAATGCCGCGCAGTCGGCGGGGGTCCAGTGAAACACGATGGCCAAGTCGGCCATCGCGTCTTCAACCGAGGCGGGGAGGCTTACTCGGTCTCGCCCCGTGCCCGCTTCGAGAGCAAAAAACCGGCAATCTCGCTGCCGCACTGCACCAGGTCTGCCGGGTCCATCTGGCGCGCTTCGTGGTCGGTCAGGCTGGGCTGGGAGAGGCGCGGGATCAGCTTGATCAAGGCGTCGGTCTGCATCTGCAGCACGTCGGCCAGGTTGACCCCGCGCAGCTCGCCGGCGCTGGGCTTGCGCAGGGCGATTTCGGCGATGCGCTGCTCACCGCGTACCACCGGCGTATCGAGTTCGACGGTGGCGGTGGTCGGCTGGGCGGCGGGGGTGGTGGTCTTCTCGGTCATGGTTTGCTCTCTGCTGGTGAGGTCATACCACCCCGGCGGGGGTGGCGGGATTCTGTCGGGGGTGACGTAGTGCACGGGTTAGAGGCGCGCGGCTTAGATGCCGAGCGCCTGGCGCCGCTTGGCGAGGCGGTCGTCGCCGTTGACCTTGAAGACGGCATTGGGGATGTCGACCTCGATTTTGGTCGCGCCGTCGATGACGAGCTTGTAGTAGCTCAGGGTGGTGGTGATGCTGTGCTCGGTGTTCTCGCCGTCCTGGGCGTCGCCCATGTCGATCTCGGTGTGACGCCCGCGCATGACCACTTCCACCGCGACCACCTCGTCGACGTCATCGCGCTCATAGCTGCCGGTCATGCGCAGCAGGTCGGCGTCGATGCGCGAGGTGCCGAAGTTGTCGAAGATCGATTCGATCAGCCCGCCTACCGTCCATTGGCAGGTCATCAGGCCATCCATGCCCATGTCGATGCCGACGGTGCCGTCCATGCCGCCGCCGCGCCATTCCTCTATCTTGCGCGTGAGCGTGGGCAGCGTGACCGACTGGACCTGGCCCTGGTAGCTGTCGCCGTTGCCGAACAGGTTCAGGCCCTTGAGTTTCTTGGGGAGTGCCATCGTTCAATGCTCCTTGGGGTTCCCGGTACTGGACCGCGTCAGGCGGTGGCGGCGACGCGCTCGGCGAAGTCGGCGAGATAGGTGTCGGTGATGCGCTGCTGAAACCCGAGGTCTTCCAACGGCGGTACCGGGGTGTAGTCGTAGTCGATGCGCAGCTTGCCGGCCTTGAGGCTGCCCGCGGTGTTGAGGTCTTCGTTCAGCCAGGCGGTGCCGTCGACGATCAGGCCCAGGGCCTTGAGTTCGGCAAACTTGGCGTTGATG